>JACQAX010000441.1 GCA_016194795.1 Deltaproteobacteria bacterium
ATCTTCTGCCTGTTGCCGCGGCCGTAGCCCTGCTGGCGGATGGCCAGCCAGCGGTTCATCCGCTCCTGCGAAAGCCTCACGCCCGCCGGAAAGCCGTCGACGATGGCGGTCAGGGCCGGGCCGTGCGATTCGCCGGCGTCAAGAAAGCGCAACACTGGAGATTCTCCTCTACGCCCCTTTTATGCCAGCTTCTTTCTCGTTCAGCACTCTCGGAGTTATGAAAATGAAGAGCTCGTTCTTGCTGCTCGCCTTGGCCTTCGAGCCGAAGAGGGGCCCGATGATCGGAAGGTTGCGCAGAAGCGGGATGCCGACCTCGCTGATCGTATCCGAGTTCTGGTACACGCCGCCGATGACGACCGTGCCGCCGCTGTCGACGATGACGTTCGTGTTCACCGACTTGTTGTCGACGTTGATCTGCCCCGGCGGCGACGGTGCCGGCGAGTCCTGGGTGAAGGCGATCTTGAGCAGGATCGATCCGTCGTTGGCGACCTGAGGCGTCACGTTGAGGGTCATCTGCATCGAGATGGAGCTCGATGAGGAGCCGGTGCCGGCCCCGGCGCCGCCGCCGCCGGCCACTGCCGCGCCGGCGTTGCTGAAGAAGATGGTCGATCCGGAGCTGATCGTCGCCGCTTCCTTGTTTTGCGTGACCACGCGCGGGCTGGCGATCGATTTCGCCGTGTTCTCGGACTCGAGGATCGACAGGAACGCCCCGATCTCGCCGAGCCCCGGGAAAAGGGCCGCCTTCGGCATGAAGCCGAAGCCGGCGCCGCCGGTCGACGCGCCGTCACCGCCGCCGGCGGGCGAAAAACCAGCCGTCGGAAGCGCGCCCGTATTGAAGAGCGAGGCGAAGTTGTTGTTGGCCGAGTTGAACGACGGCTGCCCGGCGACGAACTCGCGCGTGCTGGTGAACAGGCGTCCCGAGATGCTGCTCGAAGCCGACTCGGCGACCTGCACGAACTTGCCCTCGATCAGGATCTGCGGAGTCATCGTGTCGAGCTCGCGGACGATTCGCTTGATCTTCTCGATGGCCGACGCCGTATCGCGGATGATGAGCGCGTTCGTGCGGCGGTCGACCTGGATGCTGCCGCGCAGCCCGCCCACGGCACCCGTGGACGCCGCGCCGGGCGGGCCGATGGCCGCGAACGGAGAACCGGTGTTGGAGGCGTCCTTCGTCATGAAATCGACGATGATCCCGCGCAGCTCCTCGACCTTCGCGTAGGAGATCGGGAAAATCTTCACCACGAGCGGCTCGGCCGCCTCGGTGGCCTTCTTGGCCGCGGCCTCGGCGTCGCGCTCCGCGGTCAGCGCCGCGACCGTCGTGATGCGAAGCACGTTGCCCGCGCGCTCGGCCGCCAGGTGGTACGAGCGCAGAACGAGGTCGAGCGCCTGGTCCCACGGGATGTCCGTGAGATTGAGCATGACTTTGCCTTTCACGTTGTCGGAAAGAACGATGTTGAACTCGCTCGCCTCGCTGATGATGCGGAAGACGTCCGAGAGCTCGATATCCTCGGATTGGAGCCAGATCCTCTTGCCGGAGTACTGACGCGTTTCCTGGGACTTGAAGAACTGGTCGAGCGACTCGTTGCTTCCGCCGCCGCCACCTTGCGAAGACTCGGGGGAGCCGTTCGCGGTAAGAGCCGGCTTCTCCTCTTTGGCCGCGTCGGGCGCCGGCGCCTGCTTTTCGGCGTCGGTCAGGTCCTTGCCCACGTCAGCCGCCTTCTCCACCGACTGCTTGTTGTCGAGCGAAACGACGATCGACTTGCCGTCCTGGGCCACCTCGACGCCGCCGTTCTCCTTGAGCTGCAGGGTGACGCGCACGTTGTTGCCCGACTGGTACGGGCTGATCATGACGAGGTTGCTCTTGAACTGGGAGGCGTCGATGCGGCGGGCCCACTTGGTGCCGATCTTGGCGTTGGAGACGTCGATGATGACCTGCTTCTCAGACTCGAGCACGCTCTTCTCGAACGTCACGTCACCGTCGAAGGTGATCTCGACCTTCGACTTCGGCGACGCGTAGCTGAAGCCGACGTTCTGCACCTTCACCGCCGCCTTGGGCGCGTCTTCCGCCCACGCCGCCGCACCGAGAAGCATCAGAGCCAGGCAACCCATCTTTTTATTGGAGGTCATATCCTATTCCCTCTTTCGGTCATTCATTTGGTACTCACACGACTTTTCTCTTCTTTAGGCTTGAACTCGAGTACCGCCTCGAGATCCTCTTCCTGGCCGAGCAGGTTCACGACCTTTTCGTTGATCGTGACGAGTCCCGGCATGATTCTGGTGACGACGCCCCGGCGAGTGCCGATCTTGTCTTCTTCCTGGATGATGTGCAGCCGGCTGTTCGGATCCATGACCAGCGCCTTCGGCTTCTTCGGCCCGGTGATCACGCTCACGAGCCTGAACTTGTCCACCTCGTACCGCTGCAGCTCGGGGATCGACGAGAGATCGCCGGTATCCTTGTTCGGCGCCGGGCGGCGGAACGGGTCGCGCACGGTAAGCGAGTTCTCGATGGTGAACGGCGTCTGATCCTCGGCCTTCGCGGCGCCCGCAGCCGGTGCCGCGGCCGAGGAGGCCGCCGGCTGGGACGCCGAAACGGCTGGCGCCGGGTTGGCCGGAGCGGGCTGCGCGAGCGCGACCGAGCCGCAGACGAGCGCGGAAAGAGCCGTCGCGAGAATCAGTTGCCTTTGTTCCACTGCTCCCGCTCCTTTCCTTTCATCGAGTCTTTGGCCAGGATGTCGTCGGCGGCGCTCCCGAGGTAGCGGTACGCCACCAGCTTCACCTCGGCATCGAGCTCGACGTACTTCATCAAGTTGTTGCTCGTCGGGGACATCTTGAAGTCGGAGATGCGGATCACCTGTTGAAACTTCGCGACGCGATCGAAGAACACCATGAAATGGATGTAGGTTCCGCGCAGCGAGACCGAGAACGGGACCTCGACGTAATACTCGTTCTTTTTCTCGAGCTCGGGCTTGATGCCCTTGATCTGGAAGCCCAGCCGCTTGACCTCGAGGGTGACGATGCGCACGAAGTTCGCGATGTCGATGTCGGCGCTGAGCGAGGTCTTCGTCGAGGCGAGCTGGTCGGTGAGCGCGCGGATGCGCTCGCGAAGCGCGTCGAGGTTCTTGAAGAACTCCTCGCCGGTGGCCAGCTTCTTCTTCTGCGCGTCGAGGTCGGTCTTCGCGATCACGACCTGGGCCTTCTTCTGGCCGAGCTCCGAATCCTTCGACGTCAGCCAGTCGTTGTGGTCGTAGTACAGGTAACCGCAGTAAAACGCGGCGAGAACGACGATGGGAAGGCGCGAGAGGATTTTTGTTAGGTTTTCCATCACCCCCCCTTCCGTCGCTTCGCCTGAAGATCGAACACCTGGACCTTCGTGTCCTTGTCGGCGCCGCCGCCGGGCAGGCTCGCGCTGCTCTCATGGATCCCGCTGAGCGTGATGTCGCTGAACTGGCTGGTGCCGTTCAGGTTGCGGATGAAATCGCTGACCTGGTTGTAGCCGGGCGTCGAGCCCTCGAACTTGACGACGTCGTCGGTGACGGCGAACTGGGTCAGCCAGACCTCGTCGGGGATCGACTGCGCCACCTGCATCATCATCTTGGCGGCGGCGTTGCGGTCGTCGA
>JACQAX010000442.1 GCA_016194795.1 Deltaproteobacteria bacterium
GTGAGCCAGTACCTGGCGCTCACGAGCCAGGAGCTCTTCGCCCTGTATCTTGCGCGAGGGATGTTCGTTCCGCTCAAAAACACCCCGCTCTACGCCGATCTCGAAAGCGTGTTCGCCAAGATCGAGGAGAAGCTCGGCACGGCCCATCGCGAGCATTTCAGCGAGCTGGCGGCGGAGGTGCGCTTCGATTCCGGTCCGAGTCTCCGCGTCGAGCTCGACGGCGAGGTGCTCGAGACGGTGCGGGCCGCGTGCGCCGAAGGGCAGGTGCTTTCGGTGGACTACGACTCGGCGTCGAGCGGGACGCGCAGGCGCCGGAAGCTCGGGCCCCACTACGTCTACTTCGCCAAGGGCTCGGTGTATCTCATCGCCGAGGATCTGGCGGCCGGTGAGATGAAGGTTTTCGCCGTGCCGCGTATGCGCGACGCCGTGATGGAGGCGGAGTCCTACGACCGCAAGCCCTTCGACCACGAGAAGTTCTTCGAATCGTCGTTCGGGGTCTACCACGGCGAGAAGCCGGTCGACGTGCGCATCGCTTTCGGAAAAAAGCTGTCCTCGTACGTGCGCGAGCGAAAATGGCATCCGAGCCAGCGAACCGTCGAGCGCCCGGACGGCACCGTGGAGGTCTCGATGAGCGTCGCTCTTACCCCCGAGCTCGAGCAGTGGGTGCTCGGCTTTGGAGCCGACGCGCAAGTCCTCGTCCCTGAGGACCTGCGCGCCCGCCTCGGAGCATCGATCACGAAAATGGCCGGGCTCTACGCCGGGTCAGGCTAGCCCACTTCGCGGAGGAGCGGGCGGAGGCAGCGAAGCTCGTCGCCGTTCAGGTAGTCTGCTTCGCAGATTACGTTGCCGAAGCAATCCCATTCGGTGACGCGGCCGTGGAGCGAGCCTTCGAACCACTCGCGCTCCGACTTCTTCGTGCCGTCCTCGTACCACTCGGTGGCGAGCCCGTGCGGCTCGCCGTCCTTCCACGTGCACTGCTCGAGCAGGCGGCCGCTGGCGTACCACTCGGAGCCGCGTCCCTCGATTCTGCCGTCGAGGAAGTAGCCTTCGCTGATGAGCACCCCCTGGGGCGTCCACCATTGCCAGAGCCCTTCGCGCTCGTCGTTGCGGAACTCGCCTTGCGCGGCGAGGGTTCCGTTCGGGTGCCACGAGGTCGCGGGGCCGTGAAGCCGGCCGCCGCGCCGCGTGAGCTTTTCTTTCACCTGACCATTTGCGTAATAAGTCGTTTCGAGCCGGATGTTTTCGTTCATGACTGCCTCCTGAACCCAGCTTGCGCCGGGGGTGTGTCAGGTGGGGTCACGCCCGAAATACTATTTTTTGCGCTTCAGGGTGAAGGCGACGGATTCGCCGGTCTTGCCATTCATGTAGTTCGTCCAATCCTGCTTGACGGTGTCGGCATCGACGAACGTGAGCTTGACCGCGTGCATGTGCATTTCCTTGAGCGACGAGATACCGAGGGGCTTGGTCATCTCGAAGGCGAGCGATTTGTCGGTGGCCTTCTTGAGCGGCATCATCGGCTGGTTGCCGAGCGCGCAGAAGTGCGTTACCGCGAGCGTCTTGCCGCTCTTGTGGTACATCGTGACCATCTCGCCGGGCGAGCCGATCATCGTGCGCTCTTCGAGGGCCGTGCCGCCCGAGGTGAGCTTGTACTCGACGTTGAACTTCTCTTCCTTGCCTTCCATGGTCGACGTGCCTTCCCAGGTGCCGACGAGGGTCTTCAGGGTGTCGAACTCTTTCGGCATCGCGACGGGCGGCATGTCGTGGGCGAAAGCGGTCTGGGACGAGAGAACGAGAAGCGAGAAAAGGATAGTTTTCACGGTGAAGGTCTCCTGGTTAAAATTTTCGGCGGAAGCCCGGATTTTAACTACCAGAGCCCGCGGTCGGCAAGCGCCGATTTCATGATCTCGCGCGCCTCGCGGCCGACGAAGCCGGTCCCCTGCCCCGGCCGGGTATCGGTGAGCATGACCACCGACACGTACTCGCGGCCGTTTCCCTCGAGGTGCCCGACGTACCAGCCGAGCCTGAGCGAGCCGTCCCTCCCGATGAAGCCCGAGCCCGTCTTGCCTTTGAGCGTGTAGCCCGCCGGCGAGGTTTCGCCCGGGAGGATCTTTCGCGTAAGCTCCTGGGCGCGATGCGAGGCGGGCAACCGATCCGTCCAGAGCGCCTTCATGAAGTCGATCTGGTCGAAAGGCGAGATGAGCAGCGTGGTCTTCGGCTTCTTGTCCAGGAAAGGCGCGCGCGTGAGCCACGCGTTCTGGAGGCCGCCGGTGAAGTTCTGATTTCCGTAGTTGAAGCCTCTCAGATAAGCGACGATCTTCTCGCGTCCGAGCTTCGGGGTGAGCTTCTGCGAAAACCAGACAACCGAGTCGCGCATCCAGCTCGTCGCGTCGTGGTCCTTGTTCCACTCGGGAACCATGCGCTGCTCGCCGTCCCACTTGAAGCCGGTCGTCTCGTCCTTCAGCACGCCCTCGTCGAACGCCATGACGGCGAGAGGGATCTTGAACGTCGAGCACGCGGGCTGGCGCTTCTTGCACATCGCCTTGTTGTGGACCTCGACAAGCTCGCTCGTCTTCACGTCGTAGAGCAGAAAACAGCCGTCGAAGGCCTTGAAGTGGATGCTCACGTCGGGGAGCTGCGTCGGGCCCTTCGGGTCGACGGCGGATTTCGGGGCCGAGGCCGCGCAGCCGGCGAGGAACACGATTGCGACCAGGGTCGCTGGAACGGAGCGAAAGATAGGCATGAAGTCTATTTCGCTCGAAATTTCGTCCGGCGTCACGAGTTTTTTTCATTCGACGCGCCTTCCGTGGTTCGCGACTTGCTTGCGTCCGTGCATGGCCATCTTCATCGTGTTCTGGGTTCTGCTGTTCGTGGTCCTGATCGCCGCCGTGGTTACCGGCCTGAAGAACCTCGAAGAGGTGCAGCGACTGCGTCGCGACCGCCCGATCGAGCCGCTGCTCGACCTCAAGCGTCGATTCGACGTCGGCGAGCTTACCCGCGAGGAGTTCCAGCGGCGGGTCGAAGACGAGCTGCAACGCGAAAGACCGCGACGCAAAGCGAGCTGAGGCTCAGATGCCGTGCAGGTAGCCGCCGTCGACCGCGATCGACTGGCCCGTGATGTAAGCGGCCTGCGAGGACGCAAGAAAGGCCGCGAGCGCGGCGAACTCCTCGGGACGCCCGAGGCGATGCGCCGGGATCTGCGCGGCGATTTTCTCGTCGGAGACGCCGAGCTCGGCCAGCCGCTCGGTCTTGGTGTAGCCGGGCAAGAGCGCGTTGATCGTCACGCCGTCGCCGGCGATCTCGCGGCTCAGGCTGTTGGTGAGCCCGAGCAAGCCGGCGCGCAGGCCATTGGAAACGGTGAGCCCCGCGATCGGTTCCTTGGCGGCGACCGAGGTCACGAGCAGGACGCGCCCCCACTTGCGGGACTGCATGCCGGGCAGCGCGGCGCGAATCGCGTCGACGGCGCTCATCCACAGGCCCTGAAAGCCCGCGTGCCAGCCGTCCGCCGAAACGTCCAGGAACTTTCCGGCCGGCGGCCCTCCGGTGTTGGTGACGAGGATGTCGACGCCGCCCAGGCGCGCGATAGCGTCCTCGACGAGCTTGGCGCCGGCGTTCGGCTTGGAAAGATCGGCCGCGAAGAACGCGGCGGCCTTGATCGCCGTCGCCGTTTCCTTGAGCTTGGCTTCGTTGCGCGCGCAGAGGGCGACCTGAGCGCCTTCGGCGATAAGCGCTTCGGCGATCGCGCGTCCCAGCCCGGTCGAGGATCCCATCACGAGCGCGCGTTTTCCTTTGAGACCAAGCTCCATAAATTCGCTCCTTGCCGCTCATATAGCATCACACATAGACTATCTCCAATGAATCTGATGAACGGAAAGGTCGTCATCGTCACCGGAGGCGCGCGCGGGATCGGCAAGGCCGTGGCCCGCCTGCTCGCGGCTCACGGAGCCGTCGTCGTGGCGACGTCGCGCAAGGCGCGCGCGTTTCCGTCTCGCACGGCGGTCGGCGGCGGCGGCGTGCTCGCGGCGCCGCTCGACGTGCGTGACGAGAAAAGCGTGCTGCGGCTGTTCGCGTGGGTCGACAAGTCCTTCGGGCACGTCGACGTGCTCGTCAACAACGCGGGCATCGGCGTGTTCAAGCCGTTCGAGAAGGTCTCCGAGCGCGAGGCGCGCGACGTGCTCGACACGAACGTGCTGGGCGCCTTGCTCTGCGCGCGCGAGGCGTTTCGCCGCATGAAGGCGCGCGGCGGCGGGCGCATCGTCAACGTCGGCTCGGTGGCCGACCACGTTCCCCTACCCTTGAACGCGGTCTACGCGGCTTCCAAACACGCCCTGCGCGGCCTCACCGCCTCGCTCAACGAAGAGGGAAAGGCGCACGGCGTGCGCGTCACGCTCGTGAGCCCCGGCGCCACGAGCACGGAGATCTGGGAGGGCCGAAAAGGCTTCTCGTCGAAAGACATGCTCCTGCCCGAGGACGTGGCCGAGTCGGTGCTCGACGTCGCGAGGCGCCCGCTTCGCGTGCGTATCGATGAGGTGCGCGTGCTGCCGCCGAAGGGAGTGCTATGAAAAAAGTCGCGATCGTGACCGGTGGCGCGGGCGGCATCGGAGCCGCGACGTGCCGCGCTCTCGCGGCCGAAGGGCTCGCGGTGGCCGTGCTCGACGTCGACGCCGCCGGCGCCGCTCGCGTGGCGGGCGAGATCTCGATGGGCGCCGGCGCGGCCCACGCCGTCGTCTGCGACGTCGGCAACCGCGCGTCGGTCGAGGCGGCGATCGCCGACGTCTCCAAGCTCGGCCAGGTTTCGGTGCTCGTCAACAACGCGGGCATCGGAGGGCCGTTCCATCGCGTCGACGAGGTGACCGACGAGGAGTGGGACAGGATCGTCGCGACCAATCTGAAGTCGGTTTTTCTGTTCGCGCGGGCCCTGCTTCCCGGAATGAAGGCCCGCGGCCACGGGCGCGTCGTGAACATCGCGTCGGTGCAGGGAATCGTGGGCGCCGCGCGCTCGTCAACCTACGCCGCGACCAAGCACGGCATGCTCGGCTACACGAAGTCGATCGCGGCCGAGTGGGGCGCGTACGGCATCACGTGCAACGCGATCTGCCCTGGCTACGTCGACACGACGATGGGCGCGGGGCCGTCGAAAAAAGTCGACGCGTATCTCGAGCGCGTGCTCGAGCGCACGCCCGTGGGGCGCGTCGCGCGCCCCGAAGAGATCGCCGCGCTGGTCGTTTATCTCACCGGCCCGAGCGCGGGCTACGTCAACGGCGCCTCGTTCGTCGTCGACGGCGGGCTCACCGCGCACTCGGCGATCACTTGACGCCGTCGGCGGTGGGCTGAGTCTTCTCGATCCATTCGCTGACGAGCTTCTGGATCCGCGCGATGAGGTCGGTCGCGCCCGGGCGCAGGTGGTCGCCCGGCAGATCGATGCGCTGGTGGCTGGCTTTCGACGACTTGATCGCGTCCCAGAGCGCGTCGACGTTCTTGCGGGGAACGATCGTGTCGTCCTCGGCCGTGACCATGAGCACGCGCTGGCCGGCGCCGAGCTTGCGCGCCTCCTCTTCGGGCGCCGGCGCCTGGAGAAACGCCCAGGCGCCATGGCTGAGCGCCCACGCGAGCGGACGCGCCAGGAAGTGGAGCTTCGGCGCCCATTTCGTCTCGAGAATGGCCTGCACCGTATCGGGAACGTCGCCGAAGCCGTGCACGACGGCGAGGCCCGCGAGGTCATGGTTCTCGGCGGCGGCGGCCACGGCGAACGGCGCCCCGAAGCTCGCGCCCACGATGAAGATGCGCGTAGGATCGACGTCTCCTCTTTTTTTCAGCGCCGAGACGAGCTCGTTGATGCCGACGAGCGTTTCGCGCACGGCGCGCTTGGCCTGCGGCGCGAACTGCAAGCTCTCGGGAAACTCGAAACGTCTCGGCGGGTCGAACGGGTAGTCGAAGCTCGCGACGACGACCGGGATTTTCGGGTCGAGAAGACCGAGCACGGCGGCGGCCTCTTCGAAGCCGCCGAA
>JACQAX010000425.1 GCA_016194795.1 Deltaproteobacteria bacterium
CGCAAGTTCCGCCACATGGGCGAGGTTTCGCTGGCAAGCGGCACCGCCGAACCGGTTTCCCGGGAGCAGGACCGCGCGTGATTGAATCGATGACGGGCTTTGGCGAGCATCGACTCCGCGTCCTCTCGCAGGGGCCGCAAGGCAAGACCCGCTCGCTCCACTGCCGCGTCCGCTCGGTGAACCACCGTTTTCTCGACGTGAAGCTCAAGCTTCCGCGCACCGATCTGATGACGCTCGACGGAGCCGTCCGCAAGAAGCTCTCCGAGCTTTTCAAGCGCGGCGCCGTCGAGGTCACGCTCGCCCTCGAAGACTCGGCCGCCGAAACGGCCGACGTCCGCGTCAACGCCGCCGCGGCCGAAAGCTACGCGAAAGCCGCGCGCCAGCTCGCCAAGAAGCTCAAGCTCAAGTCGTCGCAGGTTTCGCTCGATGCGTTGCTGCGCCTGCCGGGCGTGGTCGATGGAGCCGGTGGCTCGTCGGCCAACGGCAACGCCTTCGACGACGCGTTCGCGGGAGTGGCTCCCGAGGAGATCGTCGCGCGCGCGGTCGCCCCCGCGCTCCAGGAGCTCAAGAAGACGCGGCTCGCCGAAGGCGCCAAGCTCAAGGCCATCCTGATCGGCCACCTCGACGAGATGGCCATCCACCTCGAGGCGCTGAAGCGCCTCGAGCAGCCCGAAAAAGAGCGCGCCCGCGCGCTCCTCATGGAACGGGCCCAGGAAACCCTCAAGCTGCTCGAGTCGGCGCGCGGCTCCGGCCCCGCCCCGAGCGCGACGGCCTCGTCGGACTTCGCCGCCCGCCTGCGCGAGGAGGCCGTCTTCTGGATCGAGCGCCGCGACTTCGCCGAGGAGCGCGCGCGCCTCGAGATGCACCTCGCCGAGTTCCGCCGCCTGCTCACGGCCGATCCGTCCGGCCGCAAGCTCGAGTTCATCCAGCAGGAAATCCTGCGCGAGATCAACACGCTCGGCACGAAGTCACAGAGCACGGCGATCACCACGCACACGGTCGAGCTGAAGACGATCCTCGAGCGCATCCGGGAGCAGCTCGCCAATGTGGAATAAAGCCCCCGACGCCGCGAAGTCCGAGACCGCGAAATCCGAGGCCACCAAGCTCGTCGTCCTTGCCGCCCCCTCGGGCACCGGCAAGAGCACGCTCGCGGCCATGCTGCTGGCACGCAACCCGCGCTTCAAGCTCTCGATCTCGTACACGACGCGCGCGCCGCGCGGCGAGGAGAAGAACGCGATCCACTACTTCTTCGTGAGCGAGGACGAGTTCACGAAGATGATCGAGGCCGATCGCTTCCTCGAGTACGCCGTCGTCTTCGGCAAGCACCGCTACGGCACGGCTCGCGAGACGGTCGAGGAGATGCTCGCCAACGGCAAGCACGTCCTCTTCGACATCGACGTCCAGGGCGCCCGCTCGCTGAAAAAAGCGTTCGGCGCCCGCTGCGTGACGATCTTCATCCTGCCGCCGAGCTTCGAAGAGCTCGAAAGCCGCCTGCGCAACCGCAAGACCGACACCCCCGAGGCGATCGAGGCGCGCCTCAAGACCGCGCGCGACGAGATGGCCGCGGCCGGGGAGTTCGACTACCGCCTGGTGAACCAGAACCTCGAGGACACCTACCGCGAGCTCGAGGGCGTTCTCCAGAAGGAGCGTTGCCTGTGAGCAAAGCAGGCGCGCCCGTGAGCATCGAGGACGTCACCAACGAGGTGCTCGCCTACTATCCCGACGCGGACGTTCCGTTGCTCAAACGTGCCCATGACTTCGCCGAAAAGGTCCACGGCGACCAGAAGCGCCACTCGGGCGAGCCGTACATGGTGCACCCCCGCGCCGTCGCCAAGATCCTGGCCGAGCTCAGGCTGGATCTGCCGTCCATCATCACCGCGCTCCTGCACGACACGGTCGAGGACACGCACGCCACGCAGGCCGACATCGAGCGCGAGTTCGGCCCCGTCATCGCCAACCTCGTCGACGGCGTCACCAAGCTCTCGAAGATCACCTTCAAGACGAGCGAGGAGAAGCAGGCCGAGAACTTCCGCAAGATGATCATCGCGATGGCCAAGGACATCCGCGTGATCCTCGTCAAGCTCGCCGACCGCACCCACAACATGCGCACGCTCGAGCACCTTCTTCCCTACAAGCAGAAAGCCATCGCCCAGGAGACGCTCGACATCTACGCCCCGATCGCCAACCGTCTCGGCATCAGCTCGATCAAGACCGAGCTCGAGGACCTGTGCCTGCGGTACCTGCACCCCGACATCTACTACAAGCTCGCGCAGAAGGTCGCCAAGAGCAAGCGCGAGCGCGAGAAGTACATCGAGGAAGTCACGGGGATGATGATCGAGAAGCTGCGCGAGTACGACCTGCACGGCAGCGACATGGTGAGCGGGCGCCCGAAGCATTTCTACTCGATCTACAAGAAGATGGAGCGCCGGAACATCGACTTCGAGCAGGTGCACGACGTCATCGCGTTCCGCATCATCTTAGACAATATTACCGAATGCTATAAGGCCCTGGGCGTGATCCACGCCACCTACAAGCCCGTTCCGGGCCGATTCAAAGACTACATCGCGATCCCCAAGGCCAACAAATACCAGTCGCTCCACACGACGGTGATCGGCCCGCACGGCGAGCGCATCGAGATCCAGATCCGCACCCACGAGATGCACCAGGTCGCCGAGAACGGCATCGCCGCGCACTGGAAGTACAAAGAAGGCAAGCTCGGCACCGACGCCAAGGAAAACGTCGAGTGGGTCTCGCGGCTGCTCGAGTGGCACAAGGACCTCAAAGACCCGACCGAGTTCCTCGAGACGGTCAAGATCGACCTGTTCGCCGAGGACGTGTACGTGTTCACCCCGCGCGGCGACGTGAAGGAGTTCCCGTACGGCTCGACGCCACTCGACTTCGCCTACGGCGTGCACACCGACGTCGGCAACACCTGCGTCGGTGCCAAGGTGAACGGCAAGATCGTGCCGCTCAAGCACAAGCTCAAGAGCGGCGACACGGTCGAGATCCTCACGAGCCCGACGCAGACGCCGTCCAAAGACTGGATCAAGATCGTCAAGACGTCCAAGGCGAAGGCCAAGATCCGCCTCTACGTGAAAAGCCAGGAGCGCGCCCGCGCCATGCAGCTCGGCAAGGAGATGCTCGAGAAGGAGTTCCGCACCTACGGGCAGAACCTCGGCAAGCACCAGAAAACGGAAGCGTTCGCCGAATACCTCAAAAGGCGCGGCGCCAAGACCCTCGACGACCTCGCCATCTACGTCGGCTACGGACGGCTCGCGCCCGCGACCGTCGCGCAGAACACGCTTCCTGCCGACGTGCTCGCCCAGAAACAGGAGCCCGAGGCGCCCAAGGAACCCTCGATCATCAAGAAGATCTTCGAGAGCGCCACGCGCAAGGCCGAGAGCAAGAACGCCATCACGGTCGAGAACCTCGACGACATCCTCATCCGTTTCGGCCGCTGCTGCGGCCCGATTCCGGGCGACCCGATCATCGGATTCGTCACGCGCGGGCGCGGCGTGACCGTCCACACGACGGCCTGCCCGAAGTCGCTCGACAGCGAGAACGAGCGCAAGGTCGACGTGAAGTGGAACGTCCAGGTCCCGGTGCGCCGGCACGTGAAGATCCGCGTGCTCTCGCACGACATGCCGGGGATCCTCGCCAACATGTCGCAGGCCATCTCGGGCTGCGGCGTGAACATCTCGCAGGCCAACATCCGCACGACGAAAGACCGCAAGGCCATCTCGATGTTCGAGGTGGAGGTCGCGAACACCGAGCAGCTCGGGCGAGTCCTCAGCGCGCTCGAGGCCAAAAAAGGCGTGATCAACGTCGAGCGCGTCCGCGCTTAGGAGAAGCTTTCAGCGTGAAGATCGGAG
>JACQAX010000426.1 GCA_016194795.1 Deltaproteobacteria bacterium
ACCGACGTTTCCGGCTTCGAGCAGAAGCCGTCCTGGGACGTGGCCGTCCGTTTCCAGGACCTGAAGCGCCTGGGGCACATTCCCGAGAAGGAAAAGCTCATCCTCCGGAAGCGCGCCATCGAGGGGGTTCTCGACCGCGCGCACGGGATTCTCGGCGCCGTCATCAAGCCCGAGCGACACCAGGTGGTCGATCTCAAGACGTTTCTCGAAAGCGGCGGACGCGGCGAGCTGGACGTGCTCGAGACTCTCGAGGAGGAGCTGGGCCGAGGGTCGGCCAGAAAGCCGTACTCGAGCCCGGACGTCCTGCGTTTCGACGCGCGCATCGAGAAGCGCGTCGACATCGCTCTCGTGATGGACGCGAGCCTCAGCATGACCGGTGAGAAGATCGCGCTGCTCGCCGTGTCGGCGGCGGTCGTCGCGCTCTGCGTGCCGTCGAAGCGCCTGGCGCTCATGGGCTTCGATTCGAAGGTGCGCTGGATCAAGCGCTTCGGCGACGAGCTTTCGATCGAGAAGCTCGTCGAGCGGGTGCTCGAGCTTCCAGCCGGCGGCTTCACGAACATGGAGCTGGCGCTGAACGAGATGTCGAAGGCTCTGGTCGTCCAGAACAAGGGGAAGGCGAACGTCATCCTCATCGGCGACGGCAAATATACGGAAGGCGGCGACCCCTCGGTTCTGGCGCCGCGGTTCCAGCACCTCAACGTGCTCAAGATCGGCCGCGATATCGCGGGGCGCGACCTCATGCTTGAGCTTTCGGCTCGGGGTAGCGGCCAGTTTTTCGAGGCCAGGCGCGTCTCCGACCTGCCGCGCACGATGTATGGCGCCATGAAAAGGTTGCTACGGTGACCTTCTCGGGGATAAATTGAGAGGACACTCAAGTATGGAAAAGCTCATCATCGCGTGCGCCATCACGGGCGCCGAGACGACCAAGGAACAGAACCCCGCGCTGCCGACGACGCCCGACGAGCAGGCGCAGGCCGCCTATGACTGCTGGAAGGCGGGGGCGTCGCTCATCCATCTCCACGTGCGCGACGACGGCGGCAAGCCGAGCCAGTCGGTCGACCGCTTCCGCGACGCCATCGAGAAGATCCGCAAGAAGTGCCCGGTGATCGTCCAGATCTCCACCGGCGGAGCGGTCGGCGAGAAGATCGAGAATCGCGCGGCACCGCTTTCGCTCAAGCCCGAGATGGCGAGCCTCAATACGGGATCGATCAACTTCGGCGACGAGGTGTTCCTCAATCTTCCCAAGGACGTCGAGTTTCTCGCGCGGCGGATGAAGGAGCTCGCCATCCGGCCCGAGATCGAGGTCTACGACTACGGCATGCTCGAGTACTCGCTGAAGATCATGGGCAAGGGGATCATCCCGAACCCGTCGCACTTCCAGTTCGTGCTCGGCACCGGTCACGGGATCAGCGGCGAGGCCCGCAACCTGTGCCGCATGGCCGACGCGCTTCCCGAAGGCTGCACCTGGACGGCAGCGGGCATCGGGCGCTACCAGCTGCCGGTCGCGGCGCAGTCGATCGTGATGGGCGGCCACGTGCGCGTGGGGCTCGAGGATAATGTGTACTGGTCGAAGGGCGTGCTCGCCAAGAGCAACGCGCAGCTCGTGGAGCGCGTGGCGCAGCTCGCGCAGACCCTGCAGCGGCCGGTTGCGAACGTCGACGAGGCGAAGAAGATCTTATGCCTCTCATGAAGGTCTCGCTCGCCGACGTCGAGGCGGCGCGCGGAACGCTGGCGAAGCTGCTCGAACCCACCCCTTTGCTCCCGAACCGTTGGCTTTCCGAACGGCTCGGCTGCCAGGTGTTTCTGAAGCTCGAGAACATGCAGCCGATCGGCTCGTTCAAGATCCGGGGCGCGACGTACAAGATCGCGCGCCTCTCGGCCGCGCAGCGACGCAAGGGCGTGATCACCGCGAGCGCGGGAAACCATGCCCAAGGAGTCGCCTGGGGCTGCGCCCAGTTCAAGACGAAGGCCACGATCGTGATGCCGGTGAACGCGCCCCTCACGAAGGTGCAGAACACGGCCGCTCTCGGGGCGCACATCGTGCTCTGCGGCGACAACTACGACGAGGCACACGCCCACGCGCGCAAGCTCGCGGCGAAATCCGGCGCGGTCTTCGTCCACCCGTACGAAGACGTCGACGTGATCGCCGGGCAGGGAACGGTCGGGCTCGAGATCATCGAGCAGTTGCCCGAGGTCGACTGCGTCATCGGCTCCATGGGAGGCGGTGGCCTGATGGCCGGGGTGGGCACCGTCATCAAGGAGTTCAAGCCAAAAACCCTGGTCGTTGGCGCGCAGGCGTCCGGCGCGCGCTCGCTCATCGAGTCGATCAAGCGCGGAAAGCCCTTTTCGACCGGGCAGGCCGACACGTTCGCCGACGGCATCAAGGTTAAGACCGCCAGCGCCGCGATGGTGAAGATTCTCAAGCCGCTGCTCGACGTCGTCACGCACGCGGACGACGAGGCGACGGCCGCCGCCGTCCTGACGCTGATGGAGAAGGCCAAGGTCGTGGCCGAGGGCGCGGGCGCGCTGCCGCTCGCGGTGCTCGAGCGCCTGACCGCCAGGCTGCGCGGAAAAAAAGTGGTCCTGATCGTCAGCGGTGGGAACATCGACGTCAACGTGCTCTCGCGCATCATCGACCGCGGGCTCATCCTGGCCGGCAGGCGCGTGCGCCTGAACGTTTTCATCACCGACCGGCCCGGCTCGCTCAACCGCCTTACCGGGTTGATCGCCGAGAAGGGCGCCAATATCTTACAAGCCATCCACGATCGCGACTCGCCTTCGGCGGGAATCGGCGAGACCAGCGTGGAGCTGACCGTCGAGACGCGCGGCCCGGAGTACAGCCGGGAGCTGATCGAGGCGCTGGGCCGGCATGTTGCGCGGCTCGAAGTTTTGCATTAGTAGGAGGGGATCATGAAACTGGCAAAGGGCGAAACGAAGAAATCCGGACCGACGGCGAAGATCGAGCTCGAGCTCGAGAAGACGCTGATCGAGCAGCTTCAGCAGATGGAAGGTTACACGAAGATCTCGAAATCCGAGATCGTCACGACCGCGCTTCTGCGCTTCATCTCATCGCACAAAGATTATTTTCCGCCGGAGCACTGAGACGCATCTCAGTCCGCCTGGAACTCGATGGCGATCGCCACGGCGTCTTTTTTGAGCGCCTCGCGGACGCTCTTGAGGTCGTTGAGGAGCTTCACCGCGTCGCCGTCGCCGCTGTCGCGTGAGACGAGCGAGAGCTCCCAGTGGGAGCCTTCGCCCGAGACCCATTTCACCTGGGTCGCGACCTCGTCGACGCCGGCATCGACGATGCCGGCCTGGTCCGAGTTCATGACGAGCAGGATCTTGATCTTCGTGCCCGCGAGCTGCTCTTCGTTGCCCTTGACGCGGTCGCGGCTCGGGAAGCTCACGACACCGCTCCTGGCAAGCTCTTCGACCGCGCTCTTGTCGAGCACGAGCGACGGCTTCACGTCCTGAATGAATTTCCACTGCTTGGAGAAGCGGGAAAACGGCATAGCCGACGTGGACTGCTGGGCCACGCTCGCGGTCGCCTCGCTGTGCTGGCTGCTGCTCAAGACGGCGCCGGAGCCGGACACGTTGCTGGACGGAGCCGATGCGTCGGTGGGAGTGGTCTTCTCAGCGGCCGCGTTGGAGAGCTTGGATACGCTTGGCGCTAGAGGGCTGCACGCACCGGCCAGAAGGGCGGTTACGAGGATCAGACTCAATTTTTCGAAGCCTTTACGTTTCGACATGAAACAGGCCTCCTTCCCGGGCAGCGCAATATCAAGTCGCATGCCAAGACCAGCAGCCCGATATGATGGGTTTTTTGCGCCGGGGCCGAAGTGCCACCGCGTTTAGGTTTTAGACACGTGTAAAATTCCCATTCGCGGCTCTCAGAGCGGCTCAAACAGCAATTCAAGGGGTTGTGTGCTATAGGCGGTGTGGCATGCAAACTGCTCAAGGGCTCTCTGTGCAAAAATTTTCAGTGATAGCGGCGCTGCTCTGCCTGGTGGCGGGCCTCGGTGCCGGTTGTGCCAAGAACGACCGTTCCGCCGGCAAACGCTCCAGCCAGGACGAGCTCACGGCCAAGCTCAACCAGGAGCCGGTGAGCGCGACGTTGATGGCGACCTCGGCCCTCGGCAGCTCGTGCGACGGCAACACGGCGGC
>JACQAX010000457.1 GCA_016194795.1 Deltaproteobacteria bacterium
CTTTGGAACGAGGCCCTCGCGGCGCTCGTCAACCTCGGTTATCGCGAAGGCGATGCCATCGCCGCCATCAAGCAGGCCTCGGCGAAGGTCACCGAGTCGGGCGTCAGCCCGTCCTTGGAAAAGCTCATCATGAGCTCGCTGCAGCTCATGTCGAGGGGGATCTGATCGATGGAACAGAACGCAGATCTTCACGAGAAAGCGCCCTTGTCCGACGAGAATGTCGTCGAGACGACGCTGCGCCCGCAAGACTTCGCCGAGTACGTCGGCCAGCCCAAGATCACCTCCAACTTGAAGATGTTCATCGAGGCCGCCAACCAGCGCGGCGACGCGCTCGACCACGTGCTCTTCTCGGGCCCGCCGGGCCTCGGCAAAACCACGCTCGCGCACATCGTGGCCAAGCAGATGGGCTCGCAGCTGCACTGCATCGCCGCTCCGGCGCTCGACAAGAAGGGCGACCTCGCCGCGATCCTGTCGAGCCTGCAGACGAAAGACGTGCTCTTCATCGACGAGATCCACCGCCTTCCGCGCGTCATCGAGGAAGTGCTCTACAGCGCGATGGAAGACTTCAAGCTCGACATCATCATCGGCCAGGGGCCGGCGGCCAAAACGCTGCGTATCGATCTGCCGCCGTTCACGCTCGTGGGGGCCACGACCCGCACGGGTCTGCTCACCAATCCGCTGCGTGACCGCTTCGGCGTGTCGTTCCGCCTCGATTTCTACTCGGTCGAGGATCTGCGCAAGATCATCGTGCGCTCGGCCGGCATCCTTAAAGTGAACATGACGACTGAAGGCGCCGCCGAGATCGCGCGCCGCTCTCGCGGCACCCCTCGAATCGCCAACCGCCTGCTCCGCCGCGTGCGCGACTTCGCGCAGGTGAAGGCGCACGGGGTGGTGGACGAGTCGGTCGCGAAAGAAGCCCTGGCGTTGCTCGAAGTCGATCCCAACGGGCTCGACGCGATGGACCGGCGCATCCTCGCGACCATCGTCGAGAAGTTCGATGGCGGGCCCGTGGGCATCGAGACCATCTCGGCCGCGATCGGCGAAGAGCGCGATACGCTCGAGGATGTCTACGAGCCGTTCCTGCTTCAGGAAGGTTTTCTCCAGCGCACGCCGCGTGGGCGCCTGGCCACTCGCAAGGCGTTTGACCTGCTCGGAGTGCCCTACACGACGGCGCCCGCCCCACGCTCCGACGACGCCCCAACTCTTTTTTAAAACATTTAGATCAGGTACTTGAGTGTGGCACGTGCGACACACTCATTTCTCAAGGGTGTGTTTGGGGCGACACGCGTGCGTCCTAAAAACCGAGTTGATTGCACAGATAATATGGCTCAAGTAGCTGATATTATTGCTGGTAAGAATTTGCTTAGCGGCTAGTGAAGCTGGCACAACCGTTGCGTTAGTAGAGTTCGTGAGCGTGCAGACAACACTGAAGAGAAAAATCAATCTGAAGGGAATCGGACTCCACGCCGGCGCGAAAGTGACCTGTGTGATCCATCCCGCGCCAGCCAACCACGGCATCGTTTTTCTCCGCTCAGACCTCACCAATCAGCCGCGGATCCGCGCCGACATCTCCAAAGTCGTTCGCACCGACATGAGCACGACCCTGGGTGCCGGGGGCGCCGTCGTGGCGACCGTCGAGCACCTGCTCGCCGCTCTCATCGGCATGGGCGTCGATAACGCCCTGATCGAGATCAATGGTCCCGAGGTCCCGATCATGGACGGAAGCTCGAAAGAGTTCGCCGACGCGATCGACGACGCCGGCGTCCGTGAGCTCGCCGTGAGCCGTAAGGCTCTCCAGCTCCGCCGCAAAGTCGCGGTTCGCGCAGGCGACAAGTACATCGTCGCCGAGCCGGCCAAGAAGCTCACGATCAAGGGCTCGATCAGCTTCGGCCATAAAGTCATCGGGGAGCAGGTCTACCGTTTTTCGAGCGGTGGCGACTTCCAGAAAGAGCTCGCCTCGGCGCGCACTTTCGGCTTCCTGCGCGAAGTCGAGTATCTCCACAAAAAAGGCCTCGCTCTCGGCGGCTCGCTCGACAACGCCGTCGTCCTCGACGAAGCTCGCGTGCTCAATCCGGACGGTCTTCGTTACAAGAACGAGTTCGTCCGTCATAAAGTCCTCGACGCGCTCGGCGACTTCGCCCTGATCGGCATGGGTATCCAGGCCTCGATCGAAGTGCACAAGTCCGGCCACGAGCTCCATACGGGCTTCATCCGCAAGGTTCTCGAAGACCCCTCGAACTACCAGATCGTCGAGCTCGGCAAAGCCGCCACCGCCACCTCGGACGTCGAAGAAGACGACCTCGACTCGCTGCTTGCCGCCGCGTACTGAGTCTTGACAGGTATCGGCCCCATCGAATAGCTTGCGGGCTTACCCCGTTGTTTGGGTTAAGGTCGGGCTGTAGCGCTCGCCGGAAGCGCACCTGGTTTGGGACCAGGTTGTCGCTGGTTCTTCAAAAGTCGCACGAAGCGACTTTTGCGCGAGCACGGCCGAAGGCCGCGCGCAGCCCGCGCGAAGCGCGGGTTTCGACCAGGAAGGTCGAAACAAATCCAGTCGCATTGGCGATCGGATCTTGGTAATTGAAAATTTAACCCCGTTGTCCGCAATAAGGTCGGGCTGTAGCGCAGCCTGGTAGCGCACTTGCTTGGGGTGCAAGTGGTCGCTGGTTCAAATCCAGTCAGCCCGACCATTAAAAAAGCCGCTCCGCCCGAAGGGCGGGGCGGCTTTTTTAATGGCTCGTGGTTGGCGGTTGAACCAGCACACGAGGCGCGAAGCGCGAACGTTTATCCAGCCCGATTTAAAGCGCCACCCTCGAACCAACCGACGCGTCTTCCCGAACCCCATCGCCACCCGCCGGAGCCAAAGTTTTGCGACCCTCCGACTCGACCCGCGCCAGGCGCGACTCCGAAGCGTCGTCTCGAGACCCCAGGAGCCGCGTGCTCGAGCACCCGGCCTGTATCAGCTTCGCTTCCATGAACTCCCGTCGGATCCCTTCGGAACTCATCCAATGGCTGACACTGAACGAGATATAGGACTTTTTGTC
>JACQAX010000422.1 GCA_016194795.1 Deltaproteobacteria bacterium
CCCCATGCGCCGGATGGCCCCTGGTACTATGCGCAGGTCGACCTCGGCTTCAACTATCGCATCACGGATCTGCAGGCCGCGCTGGGCCTGAGCCAGCTCCAGCGCATCGACGCCTTCATTGAAAAACGCCGCGCCCTCGCGGCCCGCTACGACCAGCTTCTGCAAGGGCTGTCGGTCGGCACGCAGGCGCAGTCGCCCGACGCGAAGTCGGCCTATCACCTCTACGTCGTCCGCGTGCCCGCGGCCCGCCGCCGCGCCGTTTTCGAAGCTATGCGCGCCGCCGACATCGGCGTCAACGTGCACTACATCCCCGTGCACACCCAGCCTTATTACCGCGAGCTCGGCTTCAAGGCGGGCGACTTTCCGGCGGCCGAGAAGTATTACGCGGAGGCGATCTCGCTCCCCCTCTACTACGATCTCAGCCACGACCAGCAAGACCGCGTCATCGCCGCGCTGAAGCAGGCACTGGCGGGTGCCGCATGAAAACGGGAATCGTCGTTCAGGCACGCATGACCTCGACACGCCTTCCGGGCAAGGTGCTCAAGCCCGTCTGCGGCAAGCCCCTGCTCGAGATCGAGCTCGAGCGCCTGCGCCGCTCGAAGCGGGCGCAGGAGGTCGTCGTCGCCACGACGGGCCAGGCCGCCGACGATCCGGTCGTCGAGCTCTGCAAGCGGCTCTCGGTGCCCTTCTTTCGCGGCTCGGAAGACGACGTGCTCTCGCGCTTCTATGAAACGGCGAAAAAATACGGGCTCGACGTCATCGCGCGCACCACCGCCGACTGCCCCGTGATCGACCCGGCGGTCATCGACCTGGCGTTCGAGACGTTTCTCGAGGTGCCCGGCCGCTACGACTACGTCTCGAACACGCTCAAGCGCACCTACCCGCGCGGGCTCGACGTCGAGGTCTTCTCGTTCAAGGCGCTCGAGGAAGCCGCGCGCGAGGCCAAGGAAACCGTCCAGCGCGAGCACGTCACGCCGTTCATCCATCGGCAGCCCGGGCGCTACAAGCAGGGCATGGTGCTCAACCCGCTCGGCGACCTCAGCCACCACCGCTGGACCGTCGACGTCACCGAAGACTTCGACCTCATCTCGCGCATGATCGAGGCGCTCTATCCCAAGAAACCCGACTTCAGCTTCGCCGACATGCTCGCGCTCCTCGAGCAGCACCCCGACTGGTCGCTCCTCAACAAGAACATCGAGCAGAAGACACACTGATGAAAATCGCGTTCAAGGCCGACGCTTCGCGAGAGATGGGCACCGGACACGTGATGCGGTGCCTGGCGCTCGCCTCGGCGCTGAAAAAACTGGGCGCCGAGATCAGCTTCGTTTCGCGCGAGTTCGACGGCAACGCCAACGACCTCATCCGGGAGTGCGGGTTCACCGTGCTTCCCCTGCCGAGCCTCCGACCCGAGAACTGGAAGGCCGATGCCGACCAGACGATCGCCGCGCTCTCCAAGGCGCAGCTGCGGCCCGACTGGCTGGTTGCCGACCATTACGCGCTGGCGCGCCCCTGGGAAGAGCGGCTGCGCTCGGTCGCCAAGCGCATTCTCGTCATCGACGATCTGGCCAACCGGCCGCACGACGCCGACATGCTCGTCGACCAGAACTTTCGCGCCGAGTCCTCCTCCGATGAGCGCTACGCCGGGCTGCTCGCCTCGCAATGCCGCCAGCTTCTGGGCCTGAAATACGCCCTTCTGCGCGAGGAGTTCGTCGTCGCCGCCGCGTCCGCGCAGGCGCGCACGTGCGAGGTCGCGCGCATCGCCGTCTGCTTCGGCGGCACCGATCCGACGAACGAGACGACCCGCGCGCTCGAGGCGCTCGAAAGCCTGGGCCTGCCCGGCGTGTCGATCGACGTGATCGCCGGCAAGTCGAACGCGAACGTCGAAGCCCTCCAGCAGCTTCGCGCCAAATCGCCCCGCACCTTGCTGCACGTCCAGACCAAGCGCATGGCCGAGCTGCTCGCGAGCGCCGACCTCGCCATCGGAGCCGGCGGAGTCGGCCTCTGGGAGCGCGCCTGCGTGGGCGTGCCTTCGGTCACGCTCGCCATCGCCGACAACCAGGTACCCGGAGCCCAGGCTTTCGCCGAAGCCGGCCACCACCTGTACCTCGGAAAGGCCGCTGACGTCACCGCCGAGGCGCTCGCCGGCGCGATCGAGGCGCTTCTTGGCGACAAGCAGCGGCTTCGCCACTTCTCGAGCTCGACGCTCAAGCTCGTCGACGGGCGCGGCGCCGAGCGCGTGGCGCGCCTGATGTGCCCGCTCGCCATCACGCTGCGCAAGGCCGAGCCCGCCGACCGCGACCGGATCTTCGAATGGCGCAACGACCCGGCCGTCCGCCGCAACATCCACGACACGAGCGAGATCTCGCGCCAGGCGCACGACCAGTGGTTCACGGCGGCGCTCTCGAACCCGGCGCGTGAGCTTCTGATCGGCGAGGCCGAAGACGGCCCGGTGGGCGTGCTGCGCTTCGACGTCACCGACACGAACGCCCTCGTCTCGATCTATCTCGTGCCCAGCCGCATCGGCGCGGGGCTCGGCGCGGCGCTGCTCGAGGCCGGCACCGCGTGGGTTCGCGCCAACCGGCCCGAGGTGGCCACGATCAACGCCGAGGTGCTGCCCGAGAACAAGGCCTCGGCCGCGGCCTTCACCGCCGCCGGCTACTCGAAACGCGAGACCGGCTTCGTGAAGAAGCTGAAGCCCGCTAGCTCTTCTGGTTTTTCAGGCAGGCGTTGATCGCCAGCTCGAGCATGGCGTTGAAGGGTTCGTCGTCGTACCAGCGGCTCCGCGCCTTGCCCTTGGCGATCAACTCCTGGCGGAGCTTCTCGTCGGTCCACACGCGCTCGATCTTGTCGGCCATGTCAGCCGGTGACTTCGGGTCGAAGAGCAGCCCCGCGCCGCCGAGCTGCTCGGGCATGCCGTACGCCGACGAGGCAACGACCGGGCAGCCCACCTGCATCGCCTCGTTGAGCGGCGTGTTCGTCGGCCCGATGAGCGATGCGAAAACAAGGGCTACGGCCTGCCGATAAAACGAAGCCATGTCCTCGTTGGGCACGTAGCCCGGAACGAGCACGCTCGACTCCAGGCCGAGCTCGGTGATCCGGCGCATGACGCCCTCGAAGCCGTTCTTCTTCGAGCCCACGAGCACGAGCGTCACGTCGACGCCGCGGTCTTTGAGGATCTTGATCGCCTCGACCAGCCGCACGTGGTTCTTGTGGGTCCAGAACTGGGCCGCGTAGAAGACGAAACGCGCGGGCAGCTGGTACTTCGCGCGGAGGTCGACGTCGGGCGAGGTCTGGATGTAAGCGGGCGGGCGTAGCGGCAGGATGAAGATCTCGCTCGCGCTCTTGCCGTAGCTCTCGACGACGTGGCGGCGCCCCATCTCCGAATCGACCAGAATGCCCCGGCTGGCGCGGCAGACGCTGGAATAATGCTTCTCGCGCTTCTCGAACTCGCCGTGCTGGTACTCCTCGAGCTGCGGCTCGTAACGATGCATTAGGTCATGGATCGCCGACAGCGCCGGCTTGCGGCAGCGGTAGGGCAGATCTTCCTGGCTCGGGTAAACCACGAGCTCGACGTCGCTGCGCTCGATCACGCCGATGACGGGGTTGAGCGACGGAAAGTAACGCGTGAGCGCACGCCTCAGAACCGAGCGCCGCACGAAGACCTGCCTGAAGCTTTTGGGCAGCGCCTCCCGCCATTCCGGATGGATGAAAAAACAGGTGATCTCATGGCCGCGCGCCCGAAGCGCGTCGAGGGCGTGAATAACCGACAAATTATACTGGTATGTGCCGCCCGCATGGGGCTGAGCGACGATGTGGAGTCCGATCTTAGCCATGACGATGCGACCAACGTATCCCGATTGACGCACGGATTGGAAACATTTATAGCTAAAAACACGCATTTAAGTCAGATACTCCCGAGGGAAATTTCCATGACCCAGCACCCGTTCATCCCGTTGGACGAGCCGCTTCTCGGCGGCAACGAACGCAAATACCTGAACCAGTGCATCGACACGAACTGGATCTCCTGGCAGGGCGAGTTCGGCGGACGCCTCGAGAAAGCGATGGCGGGCTACTGCGAGACGAAGCACGCGCTGGCGATCGTGAACGGAACCTACGCGCTCGTGCTCGCGCTCCAGGCGCTCGGCGTCGGGCCCGATGACGAGGTCATCTGCCCCACCCTCACGATGTCGGCCACGGCCTTTGCCGCGACCACCGTGGGCGCCAAGGTCGTCTGGGTCGACAACGCGCCCCACTCGCTGACGCTCGATCCCGCCGACGTCGCCCGCAAGATCACCGCGAAGACGAAGGCCGTTCTTGCCGTGCACCTCTACGGCCGCGCCGCCGACATGGAGCGACTCCTCGCCGTCACCAAGCCGAAGAACATCCCGGTCATCGAAGACGTGGCCGAAGGCTTCGCCGCGAAAACCTCGGGCCGCCGCGTGGGCGGCTGGGGCACGATCGCCTGCCACAGCTTCCACAACAAGATTCTCGCCTCGGGCGAAGGCGGAGCGGTCACGCTCAACGACGATCGCCTGGCCGCCAAGCTGAACGAGCTGCGCACCCCGCCGCCCGACAACGCCGGCGGCACGGTCATCGCTCTCAACAACCGCATGAGCAACCTCGCCGCGGCCGTCGCCCTGGCCCAGCTCGAGCGCGTCGACGAGCTCGTCGAAACGCGCCGGAAGGTGGCCAAGCTCTACGACCAGTATTTCGCCGGCGTGCCCGGTCTCGAAACGTTCAAAGAACGCGACAACGAGTGGTGCGTCTTCTGGCGCTACCAGATCGCGCTGACTCCGGGCCACCCACTCACCAACAAGGAGCTCGTCGCCCGCCTGCGCAAGCACAACATCGAGTCGCGCCCGATCTTCACGCTCATGAGCGACCACCCGTACTACAAGCCGCTCTCGTCGGGCGAGTACCCGAACGCGAGGCTCGTCTCCGAGCAGAGCCTCGACCTGCCGAGCAGCCCGCGCCTGACGCCCGAGCAGATCGAGCGCGTCGCGAAAACCGTGATCGAATGCGTGGCGAACAAAAGATGACTACCCCGAGAAAAATCCCGGTCTTCAGCCCGATCATCGGCCGCGAAGAGACCGAGTACGTCAACGACTGCCTGAGCACGCACTGGATCTCGCAGGGCAAGTACGTCAAGCAGTTCGAGGAAGAGTTCAGCCGTTACAGCGGCTGCCAGTACGGCATCGCGACCAACAACGGCACGACGGCGCTGCACCTCGCGGCCGTCGCCCTCGGCCTGAAAGCCGGCGACGAGGTGCTCGTCTCCACCAGCACGAACATGGCCTCGGCCTTCGCGATGTACTACCAGGGCGCGATTCCCGTGCCAGTCGACATCGAGCGCGACACCTGGCAGCTGGACGTCAAGCAGCTCGAGCGCAAGATCACCGCCAAGACAAAGGCCATCGAGGTCGTGCATCTCTTCGGCCATCCCGTCGACATGGATCCCGTGCTCGAGATCGCGCGCAAGCACGACCTCAAGGTCATCGAAGACTGCGCCGAGGCGCACGGCGCCGAGTACAAGGGCCGCAAGGTCGGCTCGCTCGGCGATCTCGCCTGCTTCAGCTTCTACGCCAACAAGATCATCACCTGCGGCGAAGGCGGCATGGTCACCACCAACGACAAGGCGCTCGCCGACCGGGTTCGCCGCTTCGGCAACTTCTGCTACGGCGACAAGCAGAAGTTCATGCACGACGACGTCGGCTACAACTACCGCCTCTCGAACATGTCCGCGGCGCTCGGTCTCGGGCAGTTCCGCCGGCTCGAGCAGATTCTCGAGCGCAAGCGCGAGATCCACGCGCGCTACCAGAAGAACCTCACCGGCGTTCGAGGGTTCAACATCCCGGCGATCCGGCCCTGGGCCAAGAGCGTGATGTGGATGTTCAACGTCTACCTCACCCCCTCCGAGTTCGGCATGACTCGCGACGAACTTTGCCGCAATCTTGCGGAAATGGGAATCGAGACGCGCGAGGCGTTCGTGCCTATCAACAAGCAAAAGGTATTCCTGTCGAAGGGGCTCGTGCGCGAAGACGATTGCCCGGTTGCCAACGACATCATGGAGACGGGATTCTATCTCCCGTCCGGGCTGACGCTTTCTCACGACGATATCGATTACGTGTGCGACGCGATCAAGAAGCTCGCGCGGCACTAGCCTGTTGCCCCTTGCCAGCGGTCGGCGCAGAGGTCGGCGCGCCTCCCACCGTTTGGCATTGTGGCATTTGAGGCTCATGACGCGAAATCCCACAATGCCAAACGGTGGGAGGCAGCGGCAAGCCTGCTTCAGTCGGGCGCCCCGTATCCGAAACGGAAGCTACTTCTCCACGCCGTCGAAGCGCTCTTTGTCCTCGAGGCCCATGAACGGGCCTTGCTTGACCTCGATCATCACGCACTCTTCGAGCACCTTGAAGCCGTGCCCGCCTCCGCAAAGAAGGATGACGTCGCCACGCCCCAGGGTTTCCGAGCCGAGATGCGCCTTCTGCTTGTCGTAGAAGTTCACGAGCACCTTGCCCCGCTTGATGAAGAGCACCTCGTGCGTGTACTCGACCTCGCGGCGGCTGAGCTTGTGCAGGTGCGGCTTGATGATGTTGCCGGCCTTGTGCGGCAGGTAGCCCAGCTGCTGGGAGAAGCTGTCGGGCGTGAAGAAGTTGATCGAGGTGCCGGCGTACTCGTCGCGCAGGATGATGCTGTAGAGCTCGCCGTCGTTGTAGATGTACTCGAGGCCCGTCTGCGGCGTTTCTTTTCTCATGTCAGAAGTTCCCTTAGCTTCGAAACGCGGCCCGTCTCGACGTCAAACAACGGCATCTCGCCGATCTCGCGCAGCGCGGAGGCCTGGTCGAGGAAGGTGAGCCTTCCCTCGCGGTCGCGCGACTCGCGGAACTGCGCTTTCTGATAGGCTTCCGCCGCGGTCTTCGCCCGGAGCGGCCCGAGCACGTCGTTTCTGACGAAGAAGGCGTTGTGGCCGGCGGTGTTGGAGCCGACGAGGGTGTAGCCCTTGCTCTTTCCGAGCTCCTCGAGCGCGGCG
>JACQAX010000009.1 GCA_016194795.1 Deltaproteobacteria bacterium
CTGGTCTTTGAGGATCGACACCTTCACCGACGTCTTGCCGTTGTAGTTGCCCGGCGCGAAGTTCACCTTCAACCGGTAGCGCGCGGTCAGGTAGGTCGTGTCGCCGCCGAACGAGTCGGTGAAGTTTTTCTCGGCCGTGTTGTCGATCCACGCCGTCTGCATGGTGCCGCCCTGCCGATTCTGGACGGTCTTCTCGAAGCGCTTGAGCGCCTCGAGCGTCGCCTGCCAGGCGGTGTTGTAGTCGGTCAGGTAGATGCGCGAGTAGATGTGCTCGAGCTCGCTCCCCGGGGCGTGGAACAGCGGCTCGGAGCCGCAGCCCGTCCCGAGGAGAAAAGCGACGAGAACAGCGAACCGGATCGCGTTACTGAACGGTTTTACGAACCTTCTCGAGAACCGAAAGGTCACCAGTGGCGAGATCTCCTGAGACAAAAGGATAACTCGTCTGGCCCATCTGCAGCAAGTCGACGCTCACGTGGCTGATTTTGCCCAACGAGCCCTGCAGG
This sequence comes from Deltaproteobacteria bacterium, assembly GCA_016194795.1. GTDB lineage: Bacteria > Bdellovibrionota > UBA1018 > UBA1018 > UBA923 > JACQAX01. The sequence goes on from JACQAX010000009.1 coordinate 504, forward strand.
GCCTTGTACGCCGCCGAGGGCAGGCGCAGCTGGCCCCTGCGCGGGCTCACGAGCACCCAACGGTCTTCGTAGCGGTGCGAACCCAGGCTGTTCTGGCGATACTCCTCGACGTGCGCCATGAGGAGCTGCGCGGTTTCGCCGCCTCGAATGACCCAGTTGCCGTCGATCGAGTTGAACTGAACGTCGGCGACGAGGCCGGCGTCAGGCATCGACGACGGGGCGCCAGCGAGCCAGGCGCCGCGGTAGTGGTCGCCCTTCTCGCTCACGAGGATGTCGAGCACCTTGGCGGTGCGGTTCTCGACGGTCGTGAGCTGGACGTCGTCGCTCTGCACGAGCTTCACGTCGGTCGGGACGAAGGTGCCGGCGATCGGCTCCCATGCCGCGACCGCGAGGCGGCGCGTGTCGCCACCGGTCGTGTTGCGGCCCGGGTGGAGCGTCAGCTTCTGCGAGATCGCCGTATCCTGCGCGACGTTCAGCGAGATGTCGCGCGGCGGGCTCGAGACCGGCACGGGCTTGGTCACGCCGACCTTGTTGATCTCGAGAAGGTTGATGATGTCCCAGGCGGTTCCCTGGCGGATGGCGTTGATCGCATCCTGCACGTTCACGAGGCCCGAGACCCCGAAGTAGCGCGACGAGCTGCCCGAGAGCACGGGCAGACGATAAACCGGCTTATCGACGTGGATCGGGATGAAATACACCGGAAACGTCTGGTCGGGCAGCACGATGTTGCTGGGGATGTCGCGCTTGCCGAGGACGTCGATCGAGTCTTTCATCGGGCTGATGAACGAGCTCGTGTCGAGGTCGACGAGGTCGGTCATCTCGAGCGCCTTGGCCACGAGGCCGAGCTGCGCCTTGGATTCGTCGTCGCTGTCCTTGAAGCCCGTGAGCTTGCCGCTCATCACCGAGAACTGGTCGGGCGGGTTGATCGGGAGCTCGAGCGAGACGTTGTGCGCGACGTTAGCGACGAACGAGACGGCCGCGTGGCCTTCGACGTAAGCCGTGACCGAGACGCCGGCGGAGAGCATCGCATCGGAGATCTCACCGATGAAGCGACCATTGTCGCCCGTCGTGCCTTCCGTAAGCAGCTTGCCTTCAGCGGTCTCGATCCAGACGTGCGCTTTAGGAAGCGCCGCACGCTCGTTGCGCACCGTGACAACCAGGCCACGTGCCGGCGATGGGTCCGAGTCGACGGGTACCAGCTTCTTGGCAAAGGCGCTGGTGCCGAACGCCATCACTAGCGAGATCGAAAGAATCGAATAAAAGGACCGCCTCATGCTTCCCCCTTAAGGATAGGTAAATTTTGCCTTCTCCTTGAGTACACGGGGGGATTCTCGCTTTGTCAATTGCCGGTTCCATTTTGGAACTGTCCTCAGAGTTTGTTTGAATCTTAGCGGCGATCGGGCTACCTCATTAAGCATGAGCTCATCGTTAACCGAAGCCCGCAGAGTGCTCGAGGTCGAAGCGCAGTGCATCCTCGCGGCGCGCGACCGGCTGGACGCCCGCTTCGATAAGGCGGTCGACCTGATCGTGGAGCGCGTGCAGCAGAGCGGCAAGGTCGTCGTCACCGGTGTCGGCAAGAGCGGAAAGATCGGCGCGAAGGTCGCGGCCACGCTCGCGAGCACCGGCACGCCCGCGCTCTTTCTTCATGCCGCCGAGGCCTCGCACGGCGATCTCGGGGTCGTCGCGCCGAAAGACGTCCTGCTGGTGTTCAGCTACAGCGGCTCCTCCGAAGAGATCGTCGGGCTCATCCCCGCGCTGAAGGCGCGAGGAACCAAGCTCGTCGCGATCGTCGGCAACATGAAGAGCGTGCTTGCCGCCGACGCCGACGTCGCGCTCGACGGCAGCGTGGCGCGCGAGGCCTGCCCGCTCAACCTGGCGCCGACGTCGAGCACGACGGTCGCGCTCGCGCTCGGAGACGCGCTCTCCATGGCCCTCTCGCAGCGCTTCGACTTCAAGGAAGAGAACTTCGCGAGCAACCACCCGGGCGGAGCGCTCGGACGACGCCTCAAGTTCAAGGTGGCCGACCTCATGAACAAGGGCGACGACCTTCCGTGGGTGGGCGAGGACGCGCTCGTCGACGAGGTCATCGCGACCGCCACCGCCAAGAGGCTCGGCGCGGTGCTCGTGCGCAACGGCACGAAATGGACCGGGCTCATCACCGACGGCGACATCCGCCGCGCGCTCAAGCACAAGGAGAAATTCTTCCAGCTGCGCGCCGCCGAGCTCATGACCCGCGACCCGATCTCGATCGGCCCGGACGAGAAAGCCATCCGCGCGCTCGAGGTGATGGAAAACCGTTCGAGCCAGATCAGTGTCCTGCCGGTAACCGACGGTAACGGCGACTGCATCGGTCTCGTGCGCCTCCACGACCTCATCGGGCGGCTCTGATGGAATGCGGGAAATGCGGGCGGCAAACCCAGGTCCGCCGCCGCAAGCCCAAGCTGCTCAGCTACGTCCTGTTCGTGGCGAGCTTCCTGGCGTTCCTGGTCTACACGAGCGGGCATCGGCTCGGCGTGCGAGAGAACTCGCTCTGGTTGGCCGCGCAGATCCTGCTCGGCGGATGGGCCGCTTTCGACCGCCGAAAAAACGCAACGCCGCTTTTTTATTGCAGAAGCTGCACCAGGCAACTATCATTTCTGACTAAAAGTTAGATTTCTTCCCAACCACCTAGGAGGCCCTTTTCATGAAACGATTCCACTCCAAGCTGATGCTTGCCCTCAGCGCGCTCGCGCTGGTGGTGGTCTTCGCGTGCACCGGCGAAAGCAAAGCGAAAGAAAAACCGCACTACACGGTGAAAGAGACGCCGAACACCGCCCCGCTCGCGAACATCGACGGCAAGTCGGTCACCGAGGAAGAGCTCATGGGTGAAGGCGAAGAGCGCATGGAATACGGCGAAGCTCTTCGTAAAGTTTACGACGCCCGCATGGGACGCGTCGGCCACGTGCTCCTCGAGCGCGTTTACGGCGAAGCGGCCAAGAAGGCCGGCACGAGCCTCGACGAGTACGTCGAGACCAAGGTGCTCAAGGGCGACGACAAGATCTCCGACGCCGACTTCAACAAGTTCGTGAAGGAAAAGCAGATCCCGAAGGAACAGATCGCCCAGCTGAAAGACCGCATCTATGCCTACATGAAGATGCAGAAGAAGCAGGAGCAGATGCAGAGCCTGATCGTGAAGCTTTCCAAGGAGCACAAGGTCGAGCTCTACTTCGGCAAGCCGAGCGTCAAGATGAACATCGAGATCGGCACCTCGCCGACCTTCGGCAAGAAGGACTCGAAGGTCAAGATCGTCGAGTTCTCCGACTTCCAGTGCCCCTTCTGCTCGCGCGCGGCCAAGACCGTGCAGGAGCTCAAGAAGAAGTACGGCAACAAGATCGAGTTCGCGTTCAAGCAGTACCCGCTGCCGATGCACCCGAACGCCAAGCCCGCCTCGGAAGCCGCTCTCTGCGTCAACGAGCAGGGCTCGGAGAAGTTCTGGAAGTATCATGACAAGCTTTTCGCCAA
>JACQAX010000452.1 GCA_016194795.1 Deltaproteobacteria bacterium
AGGAGCGCGACGAGCACGACCATGAGCGAAGCCATCATCGGACCGCGGCGTCCTTGCAGATATTTGTCCGAGAACCAGCCCGCGAACAGCGTGCCCACGCAGCCCATCAGGGGAAACACCGCCGACTTGAACGCCGCCATGCTGGCCGAGGCGCCCATGTCGGAGAAGTACGCCGGCATCCACGTGTTGAAGCACTCGCGCAGCAGCGTGATGATGAACGAGAGCGCGCACATCACCAGAAAAGCCGGGTCGGAAAGCACGAGCTTGAAGCGCGCCAGATAGGAAAGATTCGCGTCGGACGCGTGCACGCTGCCGGCGGCGGGACCGGCCGCGTCGTCGTGCCGGAGCTCGTGGCCCACGTCGGTCGGACAGCCCTTGATCAGGAACCAGCCCACGACGCCGATAGCCGCGAGCACGAGCGCAGGAATGAAGAAGAGCGCGCGCCAGCCGAAGCCCAGGCTCAGCAGATAGCCCGCGAACACCGTCGCGAGCACGCCGCCGAACTGGTAGTTGATCGACATCACGCCCATCGCCGTGCCGTACTGGCGGGACGAAAACCAGCGCGACATCACGTTGACGAGACCGCCCCAGCCCATCGACTGAAAGAAGCGCTGCGCCCCCCAGACGACGAAGAAAAAGCCGATCCCCGAGCCCATCCCGAAAAGCAAAGAGAGCAGCACCGAGCCGACCAGGCCGATGAAAAAGACGATGCGGCCGCCGATCGTGTCGGCGGCGGCGCCGGTCGTGACCTTGCCGAAGGCGTACATCAAGGTGCCGAAGCTCGAGATCTGGCCGAACGTGGCCTTGTCCATGTGCACCAGGTCTTTCATCGCGGGATAGGCCGCGGCGAAGTTCTGGCGACAGAGATAATAGCCCGCGTAGCCGATCAGAAGACCGACGAACGTGGTGGTGCGATGGAAGTCGAAAGACCGGGTTTGCGTCCCGGTCTTAATGGTGGTGGTGTCCACCCGGGCCGTGTGCGTGTCCATGCTTGATTTCTTCAAGGGTCGCGTCGCGCACGTCGGTCACTTCCACGTCAAAGAACAAGTCCTGGCCCGCCAGCGGGTGGTTGCCGTCGACCTTCACGTGGCTGTCGCTCGCGTGCGTGACGGTGAAAACCGGAGACGGCTCGTCAGGGGCGCCGGCGCGGAACTTCATGCCGACGTCGATCTGCTCGCCCGGAGGAAACTGGCTGCGCGGAACTTCGAATACCAGGCTCGTGTCGTGCTCGCCGTAAGCCTCGGCGGCCTTCACGGCGACGTTCTGCTTGTCGCCCGTCTTGGCCGTCTTCAGCGCGTTCTCGAGACCCGGGATGATCTGGCCGCTTCCTTCGAGGTACGTCATGGGGTCATGACCCTGCGAAGAATCGAGCACTTTCCCTTCCTTGTCTTTGAGCGTGTAGTGAAACGTGACGACGCGAGCAGCCATGAAATTCTCCCTTAGTATTGGTTGTGGAAACACCGTATGAGACTTGGGCGAAGCGGTCAAGCGACCTCTTTCCACGGGAAACGGGCCTTCGGCGGCACATGTCCAAGCTCACGCAGCGGTGCGTACAGATCCGAGTAAGTGGTGAGTTGCACGAGCTTGTCGTGCTCGAAGCGCATGAGATCGCAGAACCGCATCGTCACTTTGCGGCGGCTTGGCGGAAAGCCAACCCAAGGCCCCTGCTGCGTCCCCGTGCCCGAATACTCGACCACTGCGAGATCCCCGCCTGAAGGACTAACACCAAGGAGCCGATCAAGTTTGAGGGTTGCGTCAGGAAAAGCGTGAGCCCAGGCTTTCGCATAGCGCAGGTACTCGGCTCGTCCGCGCAGCTCAACCCCCAGCGCGACGTCGCAGGCCACGAAACCGCGTCCGAGAAACGCGCCGACGCGATCCCAGTCCCGTCTTCCCCAAGCCTCGTACCAGGCGATGAGATCCTCTTTTGAGACGCGAAGTGTCGAGCGCATGGCGAGCCTCCGCTTGTATCTCACGCTCCTATTCAGGGTGGGTCAAGCTGCGGCGCCTCGCGCCGGACAGGCGCGCTTACTAAATGTGGATCGCGCGCTTGGCGACCGCGAGCGCCGCCTCGCGCACGGCTTCGGTGAGCGTCGGGTGCGGGTGGCACGAAAGCGCGATGTCTTCCGCCGCGCCGTGGAACTCCATGACCATGACCGCCTCGGCGATCATGTCCGAAGCGCGAGGACCGAGGATGTGGACGCCCAGCACCCGGTCGGTCTTGGCGTCGGCCAGGATCTTTACGAGCCCGTCCGCTTCCGCCATCGCTTTCGCGCGGCCGTTGGCCAGGAACGGGAACGAACCGGCGTTATAAGCGATGCCTTTCGCCTGAAGCTCTTCTTCACTAAGTCCTACGGTAGCAAGCTCCGGCCAGGTGTAAACAACATTTGGGATGGCGTCGTAGTTCACGTGGCCGGCTTTGCCGGCGATGATCTCGGCGCAGGCCATGCCCTCGTCCTCGGCCTTGTGGGCGAGCATCGGGCCTTTGACGAGGTCGCCGATGGCGTAGACGCCTTTGACGGACGTCTGGAAATGGCCGTCGATGTCGACGCGCCCCTGCTTGTCCTGGGCGATGCCGAGCTCTTTGAGGCCCAGGCCTTCGCTATAGGGTTTGCGGCCGATGGAGACGAGCATGTAATCGGCTTCGAGCTTTTCTTTTTTGCCGTCGGCCGTCTCGACCTCGGCGATGACCTTTTTGCCTTCGGTTTTGGCGCCGGTCACCTTGGTCGAGAGCTTGAACTCGAGACCCTGCTTGGTGAGCGAGCGCAGAAGCTGCGTGCCCATCTGCTTGTCGGAGAACGGGACGATGCGGTCCATGAACTCGACGACCGTGACCTTCGAGCCCAGGCGCGACCAGACCGAGCCCATCTCGAGCCCGATGGCGCCGCCGCCCAGCACGAGCAGGGTCTTTGGAACTTCGGGCAGCGAAAGCGCGCCCGTCGAGTCGATGATCCGCTTTCCGTCGTAAGGCGCCGTCGGGAGCTGCGCGGGAACGCTTCCCGTGGCGAGAATGACGTTTTTCGTCGTGAGCGTCTGGGTCGTGCCGTCGGCGGACTTCACCTCGACCGTCGTCGCGCTGGTGAGCTTGCCGAAGCCCTGCACCCAGGTGACCTTGTTTTTCTTGAAGAGAAACGCGATGCCGGAGTTGTTGCCCTCGACGACCTTGTCTTTTCTCTTCATCATCGTGGTCAGGTCGAGCTTAATGTCGGCGGCGATCACGCCGTGCTGGCCGAGCTTGTGCTTGGCGTGCTCG
>JACQAX010000453.1 GCA_016194795.1 Deltaproteobacteria bacterium
GACGATCGCCTCGGCGACGGCCGGCCGGATGTCGGCGCCGTTGGTCGCGCTGACGGTGATGCGGCTGCCGTCGTCGCCCGCGCCCGCCTCGCTCACCTCTCCCACGCCGGGGAGCGCGCGCAGCTTGCTCACGAGGTCGCCCGCCGACTTGACGGTGACGCTGAACGAGTTGCCCTTGCGCATGCGAGCCGAGATCGCGTCGAGCGTGTCGATGGCGACGATCTTGCCGTGGTTGATGATGAGCACGCGCGAGCAGGTGGCCTGCACCTCGGGGAGGATGTGCGTGCTGAGGATGACCGTGTGCTCGCCGGCGAAGCTCCTGATGAGCTCGCGGATCTCGATGATCTGCTTGGGGTCGAGGCCGACCGTCGGCTCGTCGAGCACCAGCACCTCGGGGTTGTGCACGATGGCCTGCGCGAGACCGACGCGCTGGCGATACCCTTTGGAGAGGTTGCCGATGAGGCGCCCGCGCACCGCGCCGAGGCCGCACTTGCCGAGGGCGACGTCAACCGCCCCTTTCACCGGGTTGCCGCGGATGCCGTGCAGCTGCGCCGCGTAGGCCAGATACTCGGAGACGGTCATGTCCCGATAAACCGGAGGCGTCTCGGGCAGGTAGCCCACGCGTCGTTTCACCTCGAGAGGCTCCTCGAACACGTCGTAACCGGCGACGCGCGCGAAGCCGTCGCTCGCGGGCATGAAACACGTGAGAATCTTCATCGTCGTGGTTTTGCCCGCGCCGTTCGGCCCGAGAAACCCGAGGATCTCGCCCTTGCCGACCTTGAACGTGAGCTCATCGACGGCTTTTCTCTGGCCGTAAAACTTGGAGAGGCGCTCAACTTCGATCATGATAACTCCCCTATCTTATGGAATTTTTATCCCCCATAAAGATAGGCGCTACGCGGCTCTTGTCAAGAGCTAGGCTAGCGACTTCGTCATCAAGATTTCGGTGTTGCCAGGCTTGATACAGTCGGAGACCCGGGCGATTTCCTCATAGCCGGCGCTCTTGTAAAACCGCTGCGCCGCCGCGTTGCTCTCGCTGACGAACAGGAAGATGCGCTTGTGCTTCTCGGAGATGACACGCTCCGCGGCATGAAGCAGGTACTTTCCCACGCCCTTGTGTCGATTTTTCGTCGCGATCGCCTGCACGTACCCGCCCTCTTCGGAGAAGCCCTCCGGAAGCGAGGTCTTGAGAAACCCTTCGACGACCGCCCGGCCGTCGACGCAGAAGACGACGAGCCCGTGCTCGTGGTCGAAGCCGCCGATCTTGGCGTTCTTGGGGTCGGCGGCCGAGTAAAACCACCACGGCGCCCCAGGCGCGGTCCAGCGCCCGAGCAGCGTGTCGGCGGCGATCTCGAGCCGCTTCCAGGGGTCGATCGACGCCATGTAGTCGGCCCACGGCTTGAGGGCCTCGGGGCTCGTGAGCTTGCGCAGGACCGTTCCGATGTCGGCCAGGGGCTTTTTCTTGCGCGCGCTCATAGCGACTCTTTCAGCTTGGCGAGAAGCTTGTCGCGGACGTCGGCGAGCCGACCGCTCGCGGTGAAGCCCGCGGCGAAGTCGTGGCCGCCGCCGCCGAACTCCTGCGCGACGTCGCTCACCTTGCGCGTGCCCTTCGATTTGAGGCTCGCCTTGATGCGCCCGTCGTCCTCCTCGCGCAGGAGCACGAGAATCTCGGCGTTCTTGATGAGCAGCAGGAAATTCACGATCGACTGCGTGTCGTCGCTCGAGGCGCCGTACTTCACGCGCAGGGCCTTGGGGATCTCGACCCAGGCGATCGTCTTTTCGGAGCCGTTGAACGGGGTCTCGCTCACCTTGCTCAGCACCTCGCCGATGAGGCGCAGGTGATCGACCGCCTTGGTCGAATAAACGTTTTGATAGATCTCCTCGGGCTGGAGGCCGAAGTCGATCAGGTCGGCGGCGATGCGATGCGAGAGTGCGGTGGTGCGCGAGTAGCGAAAGGAGTTGGTGTCGGTGATGATCGACACGTACAGGCCCAGCGCGATCTCGGGCGAAAGCCGGAAGGCCGAGGCGCTCGGGTCGAGCAGGTCGTGGGCCTGGTGGAACAGGCGGTAGAGCAGCTCGCCGATCGACGACGATTTCACGTCCATGACCTCGTGGATCTTGAGCGTGTTCGGCAGCGAGGGGGCGTGCACGCCCTCGAGCTGCGGGTGGTGGTCGAAGACGAGGATGTCGTCGGCGTGCTTCTCGAAAATGCCCCACATCGCGCCGAGGCGGCGAGGGTCGTTCGTATCCATCACGATCGCCAGGTCGAAGCGCGACCAGTCGCCGCGTCGCGAGTCGATCAGCTCGATGCAGCCGGTCTTGTCGAGAAAGCGGTAGCGCGGCGGAACCTCGTCGGGGTTGACGATGCGGACGTTCTTCCCCAGCCGCTTGAGGTAGTGGTACAGGGCAATTTCTGCCCCCAGGCCATCCCCGTCGGGCATGACATGCGTCGAAATCACGATGGATTGGCTGTTCGCAAGCAGGCGCCCGGCTTCGGGGAGCGTGGTGTCCATTGAGTTTAGGTTCCTTTTTTCACTCATCGGAATTTTTAGGATTCCGAAAGAGTAGTAGGAGGATTTTTTCACCATGTCTGAATCCAATGCCGCCGACTCCAACAATGGCAACGAAGCCGAGCCCGGCTCGCCCTCCCAGCTGGCGGCGCTGTTCACCATCTTCGAAAAACACCTCTACGACTTCGAAGAGGACACGGAGACGGAAATGGCGTTCATCGACAAGATCGTGAACGACTACCTTCGTTACCTCGCCTCGAGAAAGGTCGCCGTGCCGAAGAAGTTCCTCAACCAGATCGTCGACGAGCTCCGCCATCAAGTGCGGACGATGATGGTCAAAAAGATGTACGGCTGCCTGTCGATCGAGGAGTTCATGGGCCGCCAGACGGACCGCTCCGCCCTCAAGAAGGACACGCGCAAGAAGTACTCGAAACTCTGGTAGTTTCAATCCCGCCAAACATGTCAGTATAGACTGGCCCCCGTTCCTGCGAAAATTTCCGCATGAAGAGATCGAACGGAGTTTTCGCGGTTGTCTGCCTCATGTCGGCCTTGCTTCACCCGGCTCGCGCCTCGGCCGACGACGGAAGAGTGGAGTACTTCAAGTCGCTCTCCGAGCTGACGCTGCCGGCGGTCATGGCGTCGAAGCAGCTGCACGCGAGCGCCGCCCTCGCGGCCTGCACCGGAGACGCGGTTCAGCTCGCGCTGTACGCGATCGCCGACACCACTCCCTTCGCCGCGATGTTCGCGTCGCTTCTCGCGAAGGGCGGCAGCGGCTGGGATCGTGTTTGCGCCGACAGAGGAATCAACTGCCAAGACGATGTAATGGCGAACCTCTTCCTGGGCGGCGTGGTCGGCACCGCGGGCACCGCGGTCGTCGAGGGCGCGTACAACGCGGGCCGCGTGGCGCTCCTCAAGAACCCCGACGTCAACTTCAGCTGGACCAAGCGCAGCGTCCTCTCGGCTTACGTCGCGACGCAGGCCAAGTACCTCGAGTCCTTCAAGGACGAGAGCTCCTTCTGCCGCGATGAGCTCGCGAAGATGCAGCTGGCGCAGCTCGAGCTCGAGCTGCGGGCGGGGCAGCTGCTCTCCGAGCAAGTCGAGAACGTCCGCGACGCGAAGAAAGCGGCCAACGACGCGATCGACAAGGCCCTGGCCCCCATAGCGCGCTCGGTGCCCTGGGCCTGGTGATTTCAGGGAGCCTTGCGCCGCACCGGGAGCGGCACGTTGCAGAGCTCGATCTTCCCGGCTTTCGCGTGGAACCAGCCCTCGACGCGGTTGCGGCGCGACTCGACGAGACGCCTGAACGCCGGCGTGTCGGTGCGCAGCGCCTCGAGCGGCGAGCGCTCGCTTTCGGGAACGTCGGCGGCGACGCGGATCGCCTTGATCGGCACGCGCTGCTCGGCCTTCTCGTAAAACCCGAGCGGGCCCGTGCCGCGCGGAAGCGACGAGAGCAGCTCCATCCCCTGCACCACCCGGCCGAGCAACGTCACGTTGCGGTCGAGCTGGCGCGGCGAATGCCCCGTGACGGCGTACAGCTCGGTGCCGCCGCCACTGTCGGTGGCCGTATCACGTCCCGCGCCGACGGCGCCGTAGCAGTGGACGAGCCAGGTTTTTTTCGAGCGCGGGTCGCGCGCGACCGGAAAGCCATCCGAGAAGCCCACCTCGCGCGCATAGACGTCGCCGTCGGCAAGCTTCGTGAACGGAAGCTTTGAATCGAGCGCGCGGTCGAACTCGGCCGGAAGCGTGGGCTTGGCCGTTTTAATCGCGCGCTTTTTCGAGGCATCGGCGTTCTCGGCCTCGGGGTCGGCCCACTGCACGACGTAGTTGTCCTGCGAACGGACGATCGCCAGCCCATCCCAGTATTTTTCGCGCGCGAGCGCCTTCACGTTGGCCACGTGGTTCGGCGCGTACGCCGGCGCGAGCTCGATGACGACGCGGCCGGCGGCGAGCTCGAGGTAGAGCGTGTTCTCGGGATCGAGCGTGCGCCAGTCGGCGGGCTTCGACGAGGCGAGCACCGCGGCCATCGTGCCGGGCTGAGGGGACGCGGGAGAGTCGACGGCGAGCGCGAGCGCGGAGACGAGAAGGTGAGTCAGCATCCCCCGAGCTTGGCAAACGTCAGCGCGGACGGCAAGCGATGAACGAGTCGTCGAGCTCGACCGGCAGCTGGGCGCAAACGCGGTCCGAGACGCGCTCGTCGCTGATGGCGGCGCGACAGCCGTACCAGCCGATGCCGGCCTTCTTGA
>JACQAX010000454.1 GCA_016194795.1 Deltaproteobacteria bacterium
ACTCTTCATCATCACCGCTCTTTCGCTCGTCTCGTCCGTTGCCATGGCCGACGGCTTCCGTTGCCAGGGCCAGGACTTCCGCGTGAAGCTCTTCAACGAAACTCAGCCTGGTCGCGGCACCCGCAACCCGGCGGTGCTCGTCGTCTCCGAACGTAGCATCGGCACGCTCGCCACTCTCGAAGGCGAAGAGATCACCAAGACGAACCGCTCGACCACGGTGGTTTACGAAGGCCAGACCAACGGCAGGCAGGACGGCCGCTTCGTCGCCGTCAAGCTCGTCGTCGCGAAGACGGCCGACACTGACGGCACGCACCTCGCCCGCCTCACGGTCAACGCCGACGGCCAGAGCCGCAGCGAGACGCTCTCGTGTGAACGTTATCTCAAGCGCGACCAGCAGTAAGCTCAGGTCCGCGCAGTAGGGCAGAAGCCGAAGTCCGCTTCCGCTCCACAACCACAGAGCAAAGAAGCCGGTTTGCCGAGAGGCGGACCGGTTTTTTTGTTTTCGGCCTCACAGAAAAATCGAAAGCTGGCCGAGGAAGGTGAACTCGTTGACCAGGGCGAAGGAGCTCGTGCGAAACTGGTGGAAGAACTCCAGGGCCGGCCCGATGGCGACCGACGGGTAGAGAAAATAATCCAGCCCGAGAAGAGAGTCGGTCTGGAAAGACGACGCCGTGCTCGCCGGCGACGAGAGCACCCGGATGGTCACGTCCTGGGAAACGTGCGCGCCGAGGCGGTCACGGTTCCAGAAATACCATTGCACCGACGGCCCGACGCGAAGATTCGTGAGATTCGTCCTCGTCTGCAGGAAGAGCACGCCCCCGAGGCCGACGCGGTCGGCGACGAAGTAGTGGTTGCGCGTGCTGAACGTGAACGTCGTGTTGGCGTCGGCACTCTCGACCTTCGTCGAGTCGATGCTCACGCTCGCGCTCAACCCGAGGTGCCCCTCGCTGATGTTGCCGTAGAGCGGCTGTGGAGCGGCGCTGGTGGTCGGAGCCGCCGGAGCCGCGACCGCGGAAGCGGACGCCGAAAGCCAGAGGACGAGCGCGACGAAGCCTTTACTTGATCTTCTCATGACTGAGCTCCTCGCCGGCCTGGACGCCACGGCTGATGATACGTGCAGGAATCCCGACCGCCGTCGAGTGGGCGGGCACGTCCTCGATGACCACCGAGTTCGAGCCCACGCGCGAACCGCTGCCGATCGTGATGTTTCCCAGCACCTTGGCTCCGGCTCCGATGACGACGCCGCTCTCGAGCGTCGGGTGGCGTTTCACCCGGTGCAGGTTCGTGCCGCCGAGGGTGACCCCCTGGTAGATGATGCAGTTGTCCCCGATGATCGCGGTCTCGCCGATCACCGTTCCCATGCCGTGGTCGATGATGAGGCTCTTGCCGATGATCGCGCCGGGATGGATGTCGATGCCCGTCATGAAGCGGCTCAGCTCGGCGATCGCGCGCGGGACGAAGGGAACGCCGATCCGGTAAAACAGGTGCGCCACGCGGTGGCAGAGAAGCGCCTTCACTCCCGGATAGAGGAGCGCGATCTCGAGATAGCTCTGGGTTCCGGGATCGTAACGCCGATAGGCCTTGAGAAGTGAGAACATGTCCCGAAGTTATAACAACCAAACCCCGGCATGGAAAAGAAAAAGGCGACGCCTGGTCAGGGGCGTCGCCGTGCGAGGGTTTACTTCTACTTCATCCAGCCGAAGCGAATGCCGACGATACCGGTCATGTCGCGGAACTTCGCGTCGCCGGAGGTCGAATTGTTCTTGAGCCCGTATTCGTAACGGCCGTCGAGAACGAACCCCGTCATGATGCCGAGAGGTACGTCGAGGCGTATGCTCGCGACCAGCCCCACGTCCGACTTCGACTGCGCGGCCTCGGAATAAGAGACGTTCGAGGCCGAAGAGACGCCGCCGGTCGTGGTGGTGCGCGCGATGTCCCCCATGTAACTCATGTAGTATGCCCCGCCCCCGATCGAGATGACGTTGGCCAGCCAGAAACGCGCGATGATCGGGATCTCGATCCCCGTCTGTGTGCTCTCGATCGTCATGCCCGGAGCCGCGGCCGGAACGGTGTCGAATTTGCGCTGAACGTAAAGCGCGCCGAAGTCGAGGCCGAAGCCCCCGCCGAGCATGAAGCCGAGCTCCGCGCCGCCGCCGTACCCGAGCTTGGCCGTGTAGCTGTTGGTGTTATTCACGACGGGTCCCGACTGGTTCACCAGGCCTTCGAGCGAAAACGTGACCGCCCACGCGGGGGTCGTCGTCGCCAAGGCGAGCGCGAGCGTCAACAATGTTTTCCTGAACATCACATCCTCCTTAATTCAAATGTTGGATGAAGCCGCTCCAGCGGCTCTTCTTAATAGACTGCCGCCAAACCCGATCATGGTCAACGGGCATTGCTGGGCAAACCTTGCTCCGTGTCGAGAATGTCGACACGTGCGACCACGAAGTTTACAGCTCGTTGCGCGTGCGCAGGCGGCGGCGGCCCGGGATGAAATATTTGAGCCCGTCGGCGAGACCCTTGAGACCTTGCACCGCGATCGATGCGTCGCCGTTCTTCGCGGCTTTCGCAAGCACGTAGGCGAATCCGTACGAGCCGAAGAACGGCAGCCCGATCCGGCGCATGTGGAGACTGCCGAGCAGCGCGTAATTCCGCATGTACCAGTACGTATGGCGGGCCTTGTCACTCACGCGGTTGCCGCCGCCGCCGTCCTGAAGATGCGTGAGCGCGATATCGGGCCGGTAGCTGATCGCGAAGCCGGCGTCGATGAGGCGCAGCGCGAGATCGGCGCCCTCGAAGTACGCGTTGCCTCGAAACTCCTCGTTGAAGCCGCCGATCGCGCGAAGCGCGCTCGTGCGCGCCGAGAAATTGCATTCGTGGATGTGCTCGGCCGCCGAGCGCTCGACGCCGACGAAGTTGCCGCTGACGGTGCCGATCCACCGGTTGTAACGAGCGGGGCGGCCCATGCGTCGCATCTGTTCCTCGCTGAAGCCGTCACGGGGCTGCACGACGCGCCCCGCGACGCAGGCGAGGCCCTGCGCTTCGCGATACGCCCGCGCGTGCGCCGCGAGAAAGCCCGGCTCAAGCCTCACGTCGTCGTCGACGAAGACGCAGACTTCGGCCGAGGTGCGGAAGATGGCGTGGTTGCGGCCGGCATGCGAGCCCAGCGGCGGCATCTTCTCGTGGACGAGCGCCACGCCGGGAAGGGGCAGCCCTGCGAGCGGCTTGTCGTTCTGATCGACGAGCCAGACGTCGAAATCGCGGAAGTCCTGCTCGCCGAGATCGCGCAGCGTCTGTCGCACGCAGGCGTCGCGGCCGCGGGTGGGAATGATTACGGATACGAACGGCATAGGCACCGGAGCATAACAAAAAAAGATAAAAAAAGCCGGAGTCGCGCGAGGCGGCTCCGGCTTCGAAAGTCAGCGAACAGCGCTGGAATTACCAGTTGCGCTTGTTGGCGTAGATTTCCTTGACGGCCTTCGGGAACGACCAGCGAGGCTTCTTGCTGGCCGGACGGGCCTTGATCATCATTTCTTCACCGGTGAAGGGGTTCGTGCCTTTGCCGGCCTTGCGAGCCTTGACGTCCTTGCGGGCGAGAGCGCCGATGACGGGAAAGCGCACGCGCTCACCGCCGGCCGCTGCCTTCACGCCAGCCATGAACGATTCTTCGAGAGCCGTGCGGAGGTCGCCTCTCTTGAGGCGCGCTTCGCCGCCGCGGGTCACGGTGATCGTCTTGAGCAGGCGGGTGTTGAGTTCATCCAGAAACGAAAATTTCTTCTTAGCCATTTGTAGTTCCTCCTATTTTGAAACTGTTGCAAAAAATTTGCTGTGGATGCTCGGAAGTGTCAACGCATTTTTCCGGGCTTTTGCGCGTTTTTTTCGTATTAGGTCATTTTTTGCCTAATTTTTCCCACATTCTGTGAAACGCGCCGGTGCCGAACTGCAACTCCCGCGAGCCACGCGTCACTTTAGAGATGCTCACCCCGAGACTATCGCGGATTTCGCGCTGCGAATTGCCACGGAACAGCATGTCCACAATGCACCAACGCTCCCAGAGGTCCTTGCGCTCGGCCGGCGTCAGCCAGTCGGTGATGAGCGCTTCCATCTCCTCGAGCGAGTCGACCGCGTGGAAAAGCTCGGCGAGCTTGGCGGCGTAATTGCGCGATTCTTTCGTCGGCTTCGACATCTCGCTTGGATTTGAACATGAATTACCTCAAAATCAAGCGCATATGCGGATCTGGCAGTGCACTGGCCTGAGCATCAACGGCGTCGGCGGCGTCGAGCGACACGTCGCCGAAGTGAGCGCCGGCCTGAAACGGCTCGGGCACTCGGTTCACGTCGGGCGCGCGCTTCCCGACGGCTGGCTCGCTCAGGCGACGACCGCCGATCCCATCGTCCTGCACACGCACGGTGACGCATGGCCGAATCCCAGGCTGCTCGTCTCGCGGACGCGGCGCCAGCTCCTGTGGGTTCACGTCTGCCATGGCACCTCGGCCGGACGCGTGATCGCCTGCCGCGAGTTCACGAGCATCAGCGGCTGGCGCGGCTCGGTCTCCGACTTTTTTCCGACGCGTTTCGCCGATGCCGCGGTGGCCGTCGGACAGCGGGCGCTCGACGAGGCTCGCACGTACTTCCTGATGAAGCTTCCCGCGGCGGTGATTCCGAACGGGGCCGACCCGTCGATCTTCGCGCCGATCAAACAGGTCGAGGCGACGCCGCGGCTCATCTTCGTCGGTCGCGGCGACGACCGCGTGAAGAACGTCGCGGCGCTGCTCGCGGCGTGCGCCCAGACCCGGTCGGACGTGCCCGAGCTCCAGCTCTGGTGCGCGCCGGGGATCGACTACGACTACACCGTCCAGCCGTTCGTGAAGAACCTCGGAGCGCTCAACTCGAAGGAGCTCGCGCGGGCGATGGAGCAGTCGCGCGCGCTCGTGCTCTGCTCGCTTTACGAGGGTGACCCGATCGTGCTCCACGAGGCTCAGGGGCTCGGGATCCCGGTAGTCGTCAGCGACATCCCGCAGATCCGCGCGAGCCTGCGCGGCTACGCGAACGCGATCTACGTGAATCCCCGGAACGTCGACAGCATCGCCTTCGGCTTGCGCAACG
>JACQAX010000420.1 GCA_016194795.1 Deltaproteobacteria bacterium
ATGCCGTTTCGGGCGTGAGCAAGGCGAACGCTCCGGAAGCGGCCCCGCTTCAGGAACAGCGCGTGGGCTCGGCCGCCGCTGCCCCGGCTCCGATCGCGGGTCAGCAGCCCTCGAATCCCCAGATGGGTGCCGCGGCTCCCGTGACCATCACCGGCGCTCCGGCGGACGCCTCGTCCGCCTCGGGCGTCAGCGTGGCTCAGGTCGCTCCGGCGGACGACAAGGCCGATGAAGGCACTCGCATCAGCGTGCAGCCTCGTTTCGGTACGTCGAGCGTCACGAACTCGATCTACGACGTGTCGGCGAAGTTCGCCACGGGCTTCAGCCTGGGCGTCGACCTCAGCGACTACATCACCATCGAGGGTGGATACACCTACGCGAGCTACTCGCTCGGCGCGGGCAACAGCATCTCGTACTCTCCGGGCTTCAACACCCAGAGCTACCTCCAGACGGTCAACCTCAACGACAACATGATCGACGCGGGCGTGAAGGCCTACATCATGGGTCCGAAGTCGCGCATCCGCCCGTTCGTGGGCGGCGGCCTCGGCTACCGCAAGGGCTACGTCAACTACGACGACCGCACTCAGTCGTACTTGAAGCAGTTCAACCAGTACGCCGCTCAGGACGTCGAGATCTCGGGCTTCGCCGGTTACGTCGAAACGGGTATCGAGTTCAAGGTCACGAAGTCGATCTCGCTCACGGGCACCTTCAAGTACTTCAACATGCTGAGCTCGAAGCAGAGCAACCCGCTTGATCCGAACGCCTTCCTGAACCAGAACGGTTATGGCTACTACGGCTATAACGGCGGTCTGGCTCCGGGCTACTACGGTGGTGGTCTGTCGGGCACGACGGCGGCAGGCGGCTACGGCTACAACAACGACACGCGTAGCCAGGCCAGCAACGCTCTCGCTCAGAACAACTTCTACCAGCTCATGGCTGGTATCCAGATCAGCTTCTAGCCCGCCTAGAAGCGAAACTGTCAGTCTCTCTTTCGTCCTTCGTTCACGAGGGGGCAAGGAGTCCACACTATGGACTCTTTGCCCCCTTCGTTTTAGTCTGCCAGCATGGCAAACACCGAAATATTCAAAGAAGGTCCTGAGGTTTGGGTCGTGGACGGCCTGCGCTCCCCGTTCGCAAAGTCGGGCGGAGTTTTGAAGGACATGAAGGCCGTCCAGCTGGGCGTCCATGTGCTTCGTGATCTCTTGTACCGGATGAGCCTCGACCCCAAGACGATCGACGAGGTCGTGCTCGGCAATGCCGGGAACCCGGAAGACGCCGCCAACATCTCTCGCATCTTCGCGCTCGAGGCGGGCGTACCGCAGAGCGTTCCTGCCTATACCGTTCACCGCAACTGCGCTTCGGCGATGGAGGCGGTCAGCCAGGGCTTCATAAAAATCAAAGCCGGCTTGGCTGATACGGTGGTGGTGGGCGGGACCGAGAGCATGTCGAACATGCCGCTCATTTTCTCGAAGCCGATGACGGACCTCTTCGCCAAGCTCATGACTGCGAAAACGCCGGCGGCCAAGCTGCAGGCGCTCTCGAAGTTCCGTCCGGGCTTTCTCAAACCCATCATCGCGATCCAGGAAGGGCTGACCGACGCGGTCTGCGGCCTGAACAGGGGCGAGACGGCCGAGCTGCTGGCGCGCGAGAACGGCATCACGCGCGAGGAGCAGGACCGCTTCGCCTTGAAGAGCCATGAGAAGGCCGTCAAGGCCATGGAAAGCGGCCGCTTCAAGAAGGAGATCTCGCCGATCCCCGTGCCGCCCAAGTACGACACCTTTCTCACCGAGGACGTGGGGCCGCGCAAGGGGCAGACGCTCGAGGCACTGGGCAAGCTCAAGCCGTACTTCGACCGCAAGAACGGCACGGTCACGGTCGGCAACGCATGTCCGATCACGGACGGCTCCTGCATGCTGGTGCTGATGCGCGCCGACAAGGCGAAGGCCGCCGGCTACAAGCCGCTCGGCCGGATCCGCTCGTTCGCGTACGCGGGCCTGGAGCCCGAGCGGATGGGCTTGGGCCCCGCTTACTCGAGCCCGAAGGCGCTCGACGCCGCGGGGATCACGATGAAGGACGTCGGCCTGGTCGAGGTCAACGAGGCGTTCGCCGCGCAGGTGATCTCCGTGCAGAAGATGTTCGCCAGCCGCGAGTTCGCGCAGAAGAAGCTCGGCCGCGCCGAGGCGACCGGCGAGCTCCGCGACGAGATCCTGAACGTCAACGGCGGGGCGATCGCGCTCGGGCATCCGGTGGGTACGACCGGGGCGCGCCTCGTGCTCACGCTGCTCAAGGAGATGCAGGAGCGCGACGTGCAGTTTGGGCTGGCCACGCTGTGCATCGGCGGCGGGCAGGGCGGCTCGGTCGTGGTCGAAAAAGTCCAGTGAGCGCCGCCAGGGGCGTCGCACATCTATTAAGGAGCGCATCAAATGCAGCTGCAGACGGATACGGCAACGGGAAACACATCGTCGGAGAAGAAGGGGAAAACCGTGGTACAGGGCAAGGCGTTCAGGCTCGTCGACAACAGTGACATCGCGCCGGGGCTGTTCGCGCTGCATTTCGACCTGGCCGGCGAGAAGGTGAACAAGCTCTCGCCTCCGGTCATGCTCGAGCTCAACGGCATCCTCGACGAGCTCAAGGCCCGCACCGACATCAAGGCGCTCGTTTTTCTCTCGGATAAGGACGGCATCTTCATCGCCGGAGCCGACATCGAGGTCATCAAGACCATCCGCGACGCGCGCGAGGGCTCGCGCCTGGCGTCGGAAGGGCAGGCGGTGGTCGAGAAGCTCGAGAACCTGCCGTTCCCGGTCGTCGCCGCGATCAACGGCGCGGCGATGGGCGGCGGCACGGAGCTTGCGCTCTGCTGCAAGTACATCGTGGCATCGGACTCGCCGAGCACCCGAGTGGCGCTGCCCGAGGTGAATCTGGGCGTGCTGCC
>JACQAX010000421.1 GCA_016194795.1 Deltaproteobacteria bacterium
CATCGAGAAAGCCCTGAAAGCCGACGCGGTCAATGCCGCTCCGGCCGCCGCGGCGATCAACGAGCTCAAAACAGCGATCTTCAAGGTGATCAAGTGACTCAGAAAGAGCGCCGCAAGCACGCGCGCAAGGACGTGCTCGACACGTTTCATGTTTTTATCGCGATCCCCAAAAAGGGCTCGCGCAAGATCTACCTCAAGGACGTGAGCGAAGGCGGCGTCGGGCTCCAGGCGGATCCCGAGGACGACTTCAAATCGGGCGAGACGTTCAAGTGCGAGTTCTACATCAACCCGAGCCTGAAGCTGCCGCTCGAGCTCAAGGTGTGCCGAGTCGACCCGGGCAAGGTCGGCTGCGAGCTCGCCTCGACCGCGGGCAACGCGTACAAAGCCTACGTCGCCTTCATCAGCCTGCTCGACCAGCTGGCCGAGTTCGTCGACTAGCTGGAAATCCAGCAGCCCGGGCGGGGTGCCGGCGTTTCTGGTATAATAGGGGCCATGGGGGCTCGGGGGATCTCAACGGTTACCGCGTTCGCGCTGGCGATGCTCGCCTTGGCAGGGGCGTCCGTTCGCGCCGACGACGATCCGGACTGCCCCGAGGTGCGCTTCGACGACTTCTATATGATGCCCGCCCGCGAGCAGGGCGCCACCGAGACCTGTGCCTCGCAGTCGTCGGCCGCGCTGATCGACTTTTACCGGATCCAGAACGTGCGCGCCCATCCCGAGGCGCGCAAGACGCTGACGCTCCCGATGCAGCCCGACCAGCAGACTTCGGCGATGTCGCTTGCCGTCCACGACGCCATGTACACCGAGAAGCTGAACAAGGCCTATTTTGGTTACGCCTCCGGCGTGAAGCGCGCCGTGCACGGCGTGCTGAGCGGCGTGTCCGACGCCAAGAAGCCGTATCCGACCTGCACCGTAGGCAAGTTCGCCGAGACCTTCGGGGTGCTGCGCTCGCTCGTGGCCACCGACAGCAAGGCCCTCGATGCCGACCTCATCGGCTACGTTCAGGGCAATCCGCCGCCGCCCGCGGACGCGGCGGCCGATCTCAACTCGCTCGTGCAGGATCTCGCGCGCTACGTGTGCAAGAAGCAGGGAGACGATCCGTTGACCGATGCCCGGCTCCAGCACGCGCAGACGGCGTGCCCGGCCTATCGCTCGCTGAGCCTGGCGAAGCTGCGCGACCTTGCGGTGCAGACCTTCAAGTCGCTGTTCCCGTGCGAAGACAAGCGCGTGGGCGCCAACGAGCAGGAAGGCGTGGTGAACGACTTTCTCGGCGAGAAATGCAAGGACTGCGACACGAAGCAGGAGCTGTGCGCGCCGGGAGTCGACTGCGCGCCGCCGTTCGCGGCGCACTCGCTTGAGGTTCCGTTCCGTCCCGTGCTCGACGGCAAGGGCGGGTATTCGGCTTTGAAGGGCGAGCCCGACAAGGCTTACGGGGGCTTGATGAGCATGCTCAAGAGCAAAAATCCCGTGGTCATCGGCTTCTGCGCGGCCGTCATCGGCCGGCCGGGCCGTCCGTCCGATCCCGACTCGTGCAAGAACGACTGGACCTCGAACGCGAATGCGCTGCGGAAGGCCGATCCGAAAATGGATCCCGGTCCCGTGCCCAACGGCCACGCGGCCGTCGTCATGGGCTCGCACAAGGTCGGCGGCAAGTGCCGCCTGCTGATCCACAACTCGTGGGGACCGGACTGCGGCGGCACGCTTGACTGCGATGGGCACGGCAACCAGTGGGTCGACGCCGACCTCGTCAAGCGCGCGCTTACCGCCGTCGACTACATCGTCCCGAAGGGCGCCAGCGATCCGCTGAAAGGCTCGAAATGATCGGCCTGCTTCTTCTCGCGGCTGCCGCCGCGGCCGAGCCCACGTGCGGCGGCCTTGCGCCGCTCGACGTGCTGCTGGGAGAAGCCAAGTCCCCGCGCAAGGTCTGCAAGGAGCCCGGTGGAGCGCTGCTCTCGCCGGAATGCGTGGGCACCGGCGCGAGCGGCTGCCTTGCGCTCAAGGCCGCCGAAAAAGCGCGGAGCGTGAAGCTTCCGCCCACCAACGGCGGGTCGAACCCGTCGGCCGTGGCGTGCTCGCTCGTCGGTGGAAAGGTCGTCCTCGGGCGCGAGACGGGCGGCGATGAGCGCTGCTTCTGCTCTTTTTCCGACCACAGCTTGCTGAGCTGTGGTGGGCTTTTCACTTATCGTGGATCCGGCGGCTCCTGAGCCTGGTGTCGCTCAGCTCGTTACTGGAGCTGGTTGCACTTGGCGGCTTCCGGCTTGCAGAACATGCCGCTCTCGTGGCCGCGGCAAACGCCGGCGGCGGCCGAGCGCGCGGCGGCTTCCGTCACGCCCTTGCCCGGATAAGCGTCGCTGAACGGAGTGATGATGCACTCCCACTGCGTCTGCGGCGCGACCTGCGCCTGCTGGACCATATAGCCTTGCTGGGCGTAAAGCGTCGCGACAGCCGATTCGAGCGCGCGCACGCGCTGTTCGAGGTTCATGCGCTCGTTGCCGATCTCGAGGTTGCCGTTGCCGACGCGAATGCTGACCGAGCCGGTCGGAGTGACGATCGTGCCCCCGGCGTGGAAAGCCTGGGCCTGAACCAGGTGGGCGCCGGCAAGAGCGGCGACGGACGCGACGGCGGCGAGAAGAGCGATGTTTCTGGGTTTCATGAGAGAGCCTCCTGAGGGGAATAGTTGTTCAGGAGCCCTTGAGCAACGAACGTGCCCGGGGCTGAAGCTCAGTGAAATCGCGGGGGGAGAAGGGGCGGGGATCGTCTAGGTTTCAGACGCCGTCTCGGGCTTTGACGTAGCGGAGAAAGACCTCGTCGCCGCGGCGGAAGGACTTCCGCAGCTTGTAGTGCTTGATGTGGGCGGCGTCGAACCCCTCGCCCTCGACCATCGTGGGCGCGCTCTCGCCGCCGATGATCTTCGGCACGACGGTGATGTTCCACTCGTCGACCAGGTTGCGCTCGGCCCAGGGAAACAGCACGCCGCCGCCGCCTTCGATGAGAAGGTTGCGACACTCGAGCTTCTGAAGATAGCCGATGATCTGCTCGGGAAAGTCGGGGCCCTTCTTGTACTTGAAGACGTGCGCCAGCGTGTGGAACGGCTTGAGCGAGGCCTCGCTCGTGCCCTCGGGCACGACGATCACGCGCTCGACGTGCGGGTCGGAGAAGTACGGCCAGGACGGCTCGAAGTCGACGTGGCGGGCGAGCACGACGTTGATCGGGTGCGGGTTGAGCCGGCGCGCCTTGCGCATGAGCTGGTAACGCTTGCGCTCGACGACCGCCGGCTGGCGGAACGTTCGCAGCGTCGCCGCGCCGATCAGCACCGCGTGCGCGCGCGAGCGGATCTTGTCCATCATGAGGCGGTCGTAGCGGGAAGGGTCGATGTGGGCCCGGTCTTTCGTCGAGATCTTGCCGTCCATCGAGATGGCGAGGTTCGTGAAGACGTGGAATTCGGGTTTTTTCATAGTTTTTTCAGCCCCACGATGAAGATTTCGTAACTCGCCTTGCGCGTGCTCTTCGGGCGAATGATCTCGGTTTTTTCGAAAAGGGGGCGAAGCGTTTTCAGATAGCCGTCGAACTCGTCGCTCATGAAGAACTTCACGATGAAGTGGCCGCCCTTGCGCAGGCGCGCCTTGGCGACGTCGAGCGCGCGGCTGCAGAGCTCGAACGAGCGCTGCTGGTCCTGGACGCGGATGCCGCTCGTCTTCGGTGCCATGTCGCTCATCACGATGTCGAAGAGCTCGATCGAGTGCTCGGCGGCCAGGCGCGCGACGGTCGGCTCGTCGAACGCGTCGCCCTGCTCGAAGCGCGCGTTGGTGAGCGCGAGGTTCACCTTCGCCAGGTCGATGCCGATGCAGAAGCCTTTGGGGCCGATCTTCTGCGACGCGTACTGCGTCCAGCTTCCGGGCGCGCAGCCCAGGTCGAGGATCTTGTTGCCCGGCTTGAGGACATGGAAGCGGTCGTCGATCTCCTCGAGCTTGAAGACCGAGCGCGCGGCGAAGTTCTGCTCCTTGGCCTTCCGGAAATAGAAATCCTTGGGATTATAGCCCACGCAACACTTCTTTCACCGCGAGCACGGGCTCGATGCAACAGTCGGTTTTCTGGAAGAGCTTCCACCAGTCGTCGAACGAGCGCGTGGCGAGCGTTTTCTCGACCTCGGCGCCGACGCGGCGGCCCTCCTCTCCGGTGGCGAACTGCTCCTTGACGAGCTCGGGCCGACCGATCGCCTCGCAGAACGTTTTCCAGAATTTTTCCTCGAGCGCGCCCAAGGCGAACGTGCCGCCCTTGGCCTCGTAGAGCCGGTAGCAGGGATACTTTCCGGTGACGAGCGTGTCGCCCGCGCGCGCGTACTCGCCCGACTCGACCATCTCGCTCAGGAAGGGCCACTGCACCTCGTGCAGCGCCTCTTCGATGGTGACGACGACGTGGGCGCCCTTCTTGGACGCGCGCACCCCGAAGATCGCGCAGGCCAGGCGGAGCGCCGCCGCCTGCGCCACGACGTAGTCGCCGATCGGAAGGCCGGGCAGCACGCAGCGGCCGTTCGCGTCGCGGGTCTGGTCGAGGATACCGGAGCGCGCCACGAAGTTGATGTCGTGGCCGGCGCGGTCGCGGTAGGGCCCGTCGGGGTCGTAGCCGCCGACGCTGCACAGGACAAACGCGGGATTGTGGCGCGCGAGCGTGTCGTAGTCGATGCCCAGGCGCCGGCGCACGTCGGGGCGATAGCCCTCGATGGCGGCGTCGGCCGTGCGGACGAGCTCGTAGAGCTTCGAGCGGCCTTCGTCGGTCTTGAGGTCGAGCCAGACGAGCTCTTTATTGGAGTTGATGGCGCGATAGCAGGTGCTCGTGGCGTTCGGCCCCGGCGGGACGTAGCCGAACTGCCGCGCGGGATCGGGCCGGTTCGGGCTCTCGATCTTGATGACGCGTGCGCCGAACCCCGCGAGCAGGTGCGCCGCGAAAGGCGAGGGCAGGAGCGACGATAAGTCGAGGATCGTGACTCCGTTGAGCCAGCCGAGCCCGCGCGCGGTTTTTCCCATTCCCCGCAACATTACATGGCATTCGCTGGTATTTTCAACCGCATAGGGCTATAAAAATAGAATGTCGAAGGCGAAGAATCTGCTGGTCACGGGCGGCGCGGGCTTTATCGGATCGAACTTCGTCCACCACGCCCTCATGTCGCGCCCCGGCCTCACGATCACCAACCTCGACAAGCTCACGTACGCCGGCAATCTCAGGAACCTTCAGGGCCTGGAAGATCGCTTCAAAGGGCGTTACACCTTCGCGAAAGGCGACATCAACGACGCGGCGCTCGTGACGAAGCTCATGGCCGACTGCGACGCCGTCGTCCATTTCGCCGCCGAGAGCCACGTCGACCGCAGCATCCTCGACGCGGGGGCCTTCGTCGAAACCAACGTCAAGGGCACGCTCACCCTGCTCAACGCCGCGCACGCGGCCGGCGGCCGCCGTTTCGTGCACGTCTCGACCGACGAGGTGTACGGCGCGCTCGGCGACACGGGCTCGTTCACCGAAGACACGCCCATCGCGCCCAACAGCCCGTACTCGGC
>JACQAX010000010.1 GCA_016194795.1 Deltaproteobacteria bacterium
TTCTGGTCGGCGGTGAGGAAGTACGGCTCGCGGTTGGAGTACGGAAGATCGGAGAGCTCCGGGCGCGCCGGCGCCTTCGTGCCCGGGTGGGCGCCGAGCGCGTTTTTGCTGAGCGCGCCCTCGAGGTAAGCCTTGATCGACGAGCCCGAGCGCCCGACGAACACGACGCGCCCGTAGCCGTGCTCCATCGTCTGGCGCAGGATGGCGCGGCTCACGAGGTCGAGCTCGCGCTTGCCCTCGTCGGTCGTGTAGTACGCCGGGCCGATGTAGCGGGGCTCGCGGGTCACGTCGATGCGCACCTCGAGGTAGTCGGGACGAAAGAGCTCGGCGAGGGCCGCGCGGTATTCGGCGTGCTCGGCGTCGGAGAGGGCGTGAAAGTCGGCGATCGTGAGCCCGCGTGGGTCGGCGAGGGCAAGGGGGGCGACCAGGCCGAACAGAAGGGCTAAAGCGAGATGGCGCATCATAATACTTGTACGTTTTAATCGGATATTATTCAAGCTGACTTGAGGGGCGAGGGCGTCCTCACCCCCGGTCAACCGGCGAGAAGAGTAGGGAGAAACGTGGCGCCAAGCTGTCCCCGAAGCCTATAAGAATTACCCGAAACCAGCCTCCAGAGCGGCTTTTGAGCATAAAATGACGCGGCACATTATTTGCTCTTTGGGCGTCGTTTACTTTTATCCCAACCCTGGTTTTTAGAGGAGCTCGATACCCATGACTCAAGAGAGAAGACTGTTCACGACGGTGGTTCTGGTCGCGCTGACGGGCGCGCTTTTCAATGGCTGCGGTGGCAGCGACGGCGCCGCCCCGGCACCGGGCGCCGGTGGCCCGCCCCTGATGTCGAACGGAGCAGCCGCGGCGGCCGTGTCGCCGCTGCAGACGATTCTCGCCGCCGCCGCGCAGGTGAGCCCGGCGATGATCGCCGACCACCAAGGCTGCGGCATCGCTGCCGCTTTCGATACCCGCGCGCCACGCGAGGCGCTCTCGGGCGAGCTCGAGAACGCGATCGCCTCGGCCGCGGCGGCCGGCACGCTGAGGAGCGCCGAGCTTGCGCGCAAGTCGCTGCGCCGGGTGCTGAGCACCGAGCGGGCGTTGCTCGCGCTCTGTGTTCGCGCCAACGAGGGCGACGCGCGCCTGGCCGAGCAGCTCCTGGGCTCGGGTGCCATGCTTCGCGAAGCGCTCGGCCTGCCCGCGCGCTAGTCAGTCGACGTCGAGCTCGCGAAACGAGACGGCGCCGAACGGCCGGGACACGAGGCCGCGTACGCGCGGCTGGTAGAGCAGCGCGACCGACGACCGGTAAAGCGGCACGAGACGCACGTCTTCGACGAGCAGAATCTCGAGCGCCGACCGGTAGCTTGCCCGGCGTTGGCGCTCGTCTTTGGCGCCGAGCGCCTGCTCGACGAGGCGGTCGTAGCGCTCGTTGCGCCAGGTGCCGTCGTCGAAGCCGATCTTCGAATGGAAGGCCGAGACGAAGCTGTGCGCGTCGGCGTAGTCGGCGCCCCAGCCCGCCAGCACGGCGCCATGCGAGTGCGTCGAGAGCGTCTGGAGAAACGCGAATTTTCGGGTGGGCCGCACCGTCACCTTCAAGCCGAGGTTGCGCGAGAGCTGCTCCTGGATGAAAGCGCCGATGCGCGCGGCCTCGTCGGTGTCGAGGACCAGCAGCTCGAGCGGCGGCAGAAGCGCCGGGTTGACGCCCGCGTCGGCAAGCGCGCGCCGGGCGGCGGCGGGGTCGAACTTCAGGCCGACTTCGGCGGCCTCCGGGAGCAGCTGTTCGGGCACGAGCGAGAGGGCCGGCTGCACGGGCGCGCGCGTTGCGCTCGAGATCTTCGAGCGGTCGATGGCGCGTCCGATCGCCTCGCGCACCTTTTTCTCGTTCGTCGGAAAGCGCGTGAGCTCGAACGAAAGGTACTGCGTGCGCAGGATCGGAAACGAAAGGCTGCGGGCCCGGGGGAGTGCCCGCTGCGTCTCCTCGAGGCGGCTCGGCTCGAAAACGTCGAGCTTGCCGTCGGCGAAAAGCTTGCGCACCGTCTCGTCGCTGTCGACGATCGGCAGGCGGATCTCGTCGAGCCGGGGCGCGGGCCCGGTGTACGACGGGTTGCGCCTGAGCACGATGAGCGAGTCCTTCTCGTAGCTCGCCAGCGAGAACGGGCCGAGGGTGACGAGGTTCTTGGGGTCGGTCCAGGCGCGCCCATGCCGCGCGATCAGGTCGGCGCGCACGGGATACGTCGCCGGAAGCGCGAGGATGCTCGTCAGAAACGGGCACGGGCGCGTCAGGTGGAGCTCGATCGTGGCGTCGTCGAGGGCCTTCAGGCCCACGGTCGAGAAGTCGGGGTTCCGGCCGGCCTGATACTCGACGGCGCCGGCGACGTCGGCGAGCAGGCCGGCGTAGGGGCTCTTGAGCAACGGGTCGAGCAGGCGCTTCCACGAGTCGACGAAATGCGCGGCCTTGAGCGGAGTCGCATCCGACCACTTGACCCCGGGCTTGAGCTTCACGATGAGCGTGAGGCGGTCGCTCGAGAGCGTGGTGCTCGCGGCGAGCCGCGGGCGCACGCCGCCCTGGCGATCGGCCTCGAAAAGCCCGTCCATCGTGTTGGCCGTGATCATCTGCGAGTTCGCGTAGGTCGTGAGGTTCCAGTCGAACGTCTCGACGTCGCTCGAGAGGGCCCAGGTGAGGGATTTCGCGGCCGGTGGCTGGGCGAAGGCCCGGTGGTGGGCAGAAATCACCGGGGCGAGAACGAGCGGGATGAGGACGGACATGGCGCGCATCGGTACGCACGATTGTAACACCGTTTCGATCAAGGCGGCGGCGCAAGTTGCCGATACGATGGTCGATGAACTTCACCTTTCGATTCGCAACCCTGTCGCTCTTCCTGGTATCGGCCGCCACGGCGCTCGCCGGCCCCGACTCGCATTACGACGAGCTCTTCGACGAGAGCGGCGAGGTCCGGGCGCACTACGCCGAGGTCTTCAAGATCTACTCGCGCCTCTCCAAGGAGCAGCGCGAGCGGATACGCAAAAAGTCGGTCAAAGACTTCAGCGGCGACAACGCGCTCCTGCCGCTCCCGCGCGTCATCCCCGAGGACGAGTTCGAGGGCACGCTCAAGAAGGGCATCGAGCAGCGCGGGACCGCGCTGCGAATGTTCATCGAGGATTATTTCTCGGGAAAAA
>JACQAX010000011.1 GCA_016194795.1 Deltaproteobacteria bacterium
CACGCCTCCATAATAGCGGCCGACCGTGGCGCGCAGCAGCCCGTCGTGCATCGGCTTCGCTTTCTCGAGGTTGAAGCGCCCGGGGGCGCGGATGATCTTGGGCAACGTCTTGCCGGCGCGCAGGTCGCGCAGGAAAGCCGGCAGCGTCTCCTCGCCGTCGCCGACGAAAAGGTGGTCGAACCATTCGAGCTTGTCGATCCGGCCGGCGGTCTCGTACGACCAGCAGATCGGCCCGCCGAGCACGATCTTCGCCTTGGGCGCCCGCTCGCGGTAGCGCTTCGCTTCGCGCATGATCGCCTCGTAGTCCTGGTTGATGCCGGTGAAGAGGTAGACGTCCGACGGCGAGCCCTCGGGCTCCAGCTCGCCCACGCGCAAGTCGTCGAGCCGAAGCTCGAGATCCGGGAGCTCGGAAAGATGCGCCGCCAGCGTATAAGCCCAGACGGGCATGAAGTGGATGCCGAACATCTGCATCCGAGCGACACTCTGATCAACCGCGTGCACGAACGTTACGCGAAAGCTCATATATGATAGATGGTAGCACTTTTTGCTCAGGACAAAAATTGGCAAAAAACCCGCTGAAAAACCTGCATAAGCGACGTGAATTGTCAGTTTCGGCCGGCTTGAAAACCAGCGGATGGAAACGCGCAACGATTACGGCGCCTTCGAAACTGGCCTCGCGGTTGCAACATAGTCCAGCATAGGGAAACAGGGAGGCCACATGAAGCTTTCAAATAAGATTCTCGGCAAGACCAACCAGAGCGGCTTCACGCTCGTCGAATTAATGATCGTCGTCGCTATCATCGGCATCTTGGCCTCGATCGCGATTCCGAACTACCAGAAGTACCAGGCCAAAGCGCGTACGACGGAAGGCAAGATTTACCTCGCTGCCGTCTACACCGCGGAGAAGAGCTACCAGATCGAGTACGGCAGCTACACGAGCTGCCTCAACGCCGCCGGTTTCGCGCCTGACGGCACCGTCCACTACTACGCCGTCGGCGTCGGCACGGCTGACGCGACCGCGGCGGACAGCGGTCCGGACGGTTCGTAGAACGACCTTGGTGGTTGGAACAACGGTGCTGTCGCCTGCGCCATCGCGGTAGGCACGACCTGGTGGACCGAGCAGTCCCACACGGTCGGCGGCGCCGCGGCCATCACGGCTGCCTCGCTCGGCACGGGCACGATCCAGCAGGCGACCTTCGTCATCCCGGCTGGTGCCAAGATCCATCCGACCGCCGGCACCGTGCTCGACCTGTGGACGATCAACCAGAATAAAGTGCTGACTCAGACCGTCGTCGGCTACTAAGCTCTGAGCCAAGCTACCTTAATGAAGGGCCAGGATTGCCCTTGCGAGCCGGATGGCGGAAAGCTACATCCGGCTCGCATGCATTCCGGGCACAGGAAAGGAGGACCCGCGTGAGCGCCACGATCAATGCACGGCTATTCAGGCTCGCGCTCGTCTTCGCCTTCCCGCTACTGTGCGCGTTCGCCGTTTACTGGCCAGCCCTCCCGATCGACTACATCGGGGATGACGTGGGCCGGATTTTCGCGAACCACGTCTTCCTCGGCAACTATTTCTCGGCCGTAAAGCACATCATGCCGGACCGGCCGCTCCTGAGCGCCTCGCTCTGGCTGAATTTCCTGGCGAGCGGAACGTCGATCGCGGGAATGCGAACCGGCAACCTGCTCCTGCATGCCGGCGCCTGCGCGGCGATTCTCGCTCTCTGGGCCCGCGTCGCCTCGATCGAGCTGCTTTCCAGCCGAATCCTGGTTCCGCTCGCGCTCGTCGCCCTCTTCGCGGTCCATCCCGCCAACAGCCAGGCCGTGACCCACGTGATCCAGCGGGGAGTCATGGCGGCGGCGCTCTTCTCGGCGCTGGCGATGATCCAGGGTATCAAGTGGGTCGACGAGGGCCAGCAGCGCCAGAGCGCCCTTCTGTGCGCGCTCTTCTATCTCGCGGCGATGCTTTTCAAGCCGAACAGCGCGATCGTCCCCTGCATCATCGCGCTCTATGCCGGCCTGAACTACCGGCCCGGCCTCGCCCGCAAGTCGCCGCTGCTGGCGGCGCTTCTCGTGGGCGTGACGCTCCTCCCGCCTCTCATGATGCTCGCCTTGCGGGAGAACTTACAGACCCGGGCGCTCACGCCGCTCGCCTACTTCGGCGTCCAGCTCGACGTGTGGCTGCTCTACGCGAAGCTCTGGGCGTACCCGAAAGACCTTCGCTTCCTTTACGACATCGCGGTTCCGGCCAAGGCGCTCAACTCGCACAGCATCGCGCTCTTCTGCGCCTACGCCGTCTTTCTCGCCGTGGCCACCTTCGCGCTCCGCGAGCGCTTCCGGCCCGCGCTTTTCTTTCTGTGGGCCGCGGTGATCTCGCTTCTCCCCGAGTCGAGCTTCTTTCCGATCGACCACCTGGCCTTCGAGCACCGGACCTACTTTCCGGCCGCCATGGCGCTCGGCGCGCTGGCGAGCCTGTGGGCCGGCTCGCGCCTCGACGCGCGCAAGGCGTACCACGGCGCGGCTCTCGCATGCGCCGCCGCCGCGCTGCTGTTCTACTCGAGCGGGACGAGAACGCGCATCGCCGAGATCAACACGGTCGAGAAGTGGTTCGCCAACACCCTCAAGTACCGGCACGACGACCATCAGGGCAATCTCTCGTTCCTCGACTACTTCTGGCAGTTTCCGACCGCCGCGAGGATCGAGATCGGCCTCCGCGAGAGCGAAAGGTTCGCCAAGCTTTACCCCGACATTCCGGAGTACGGCACGTTCGTCGAGCTCTTCCGCTACGCGAAGATCCCCGCCGCCGACCGGAAGCTCGAGGACCTCGACAAGGTCGTCCGTTTCATGTTCGGAAAATCCTACAAGACGGCTTTCCTGGCCACCTTCCTGCTCGAGATCCACCAGATGCTCCAGAAATTCCTGAGGCCGCCGTTTTCCGATCAGCGATACGAGAAGCTCGCCGTCGCGGCGATCCCGCTGCTCTTTCTCGCGTCCGAGCGCACGCCCCTGATCGAAGACGCGATTCGCGACTACAACATCCTGCTCAACACCCTCGACAACAGCTTCCGGCGCAAGAAGATGACCATGTCGCTGCCGATCGACGAGCAGGTGCAATGGATGCGGGTGAGGCTCGCGCGGTGGATATTCTTCGAGCGCTACGAGGAGCAGGCCGCCGGAGCGCCTTACGAGGTCTTCGGCCGGGAGCTCCGCTCTCTCCGCAAGAAATACCCCCGGAGAAAGGACATCGAATTCCTCGCCGACTGGCTCGAGCTCGACCATCGCCGAAAGGCGAACCCGGCGCCCGAGGCGGCCGCCGAGCTGATGGCGAAAGCGCAGTCCCAGACGGAACCCGTCAAAGAAAGCCACGGGCGGTGACGACATGGGAAACGCGGTCATCCTGGTCTGCTCGTACAAGCCACGCCCCTCGCTCGTGAAGCTCATCGGCTCGCTCGGGGAGGCCTGCGCCGCGAAGATCATTCTCGTCGACGA
>JACQAX010000012.1 GCA_016194795.1 Deltaproteobacteria bacterium
CGCGTAGGTGTCGAGCGCGTCGGCCTCTTTTTTCGGGCGCGCCCCCGACTCCGCGTCGTCGCGGTCGCGGTCGCGCCCGCCCGAGCCGGTCGGCACCGGCGACTGGTCGTCGCGGAGCGTGCCGTGGCTGATGAAGTTCAGCACCTCGAGGCGCTCGATCCCGAATTTTCCGAGGAGAAACACCGACTGCGAGTCCCTGGCCTGGAAGAGCGCGACGAAAAGGTCGCGCGGCTGCACCTCGTCCTTGCCCGACGACTGCACGTGGAAAAGAGCGCGTTGCAACAGGCTCTGCACCGCGACGGTGACGATGGGCGGCTGCTCGTCGTCGGCGCCCGGGGAGCCGTCGGCCGTCGTGGCCTCGAGCTTCGGGACCTCGCGATCCATGTAGTCCTCGAGCTCCTCGGAAAGAATCTCGGGGTCGACGTCGCAGGCATCGAGGATGTCGACCACCGCCGGGTCGTCGAGCAGCGCCCAGAACACGTGCTCGAGCGTGCAGTACTCGTGGCGGTTGTCGATGGCGTAGCGCCCGGCCCTGTTCAGCACTTCTTCCGATTTGCGACTGATCATGCTTCCTCCGCGGTTACTCGAAGTGGATGGCCGTGCGCGCGAGCATACTCGGTGACCTGCTCCACCTTGGTCTCGGCGATCTCGCGGGAGTACGTCCCGGCGACCCCTTTTCCGTCGTGGTGCACCTTCAGCATGATTTGCACGGCCTCTTCGTGGTTCTTCCTGAAAAACTTCGCGAGCACTTCGATGACGAACTCCATCGTGGTGTAATCGTCGTTGTGGAGCAGAACCACCCAGCGCGGCGGCTCCCGCAGCTCGGGCTTCGCGGTCTCGACCGCGATTTCGCCCTCGCTCTCGCCCTCGTGCGCGTCATCATCGTCATCACGGCCGCCGCCGACATGGCTCATATCCCTGAAGCTGATTTTATCACAGACCCGGCGCGCGAATCACGCGGAGAGGCACGTAACGCGCGCCGGTAGGCAGAGTCTGGCTTTCGTAAAGAACCAGCTCGCGCGTGAGCGAGCTCCCGAAATCCGTCGTGCGGCAGGCGTCGAAAGCGTCCAGGGCCGGCGGGCGGGCGCTCTTCACCCTCGCGACGGTCAGGTGGGGAGAATAGCGACGCGTCTCTCGCGCAAACCCGAGCGCGGCGAGCCGGTTTTCGACGTCGGCGGCCAGCCGCGCCAGCGCGCCCACTGGGTCGTCTATGCCTACCCACAGCACGCGGGGCCGCGCCCGGCTCGGAAAGGCGCCGGTGCCCCGGGCGACGAGCTCGAAGGGCAGCGCCGCGGCCGAGCCCCGCAGCGCCTCCTCGATCGCGGGCACGAGCGCGGGATCGGTGGCGCCGAGAAACTTCACCGTGACGTGCAGGTTCTCGGCTTTCACCCAGGCGACGCCGTCGACGGCCGCGGTGCCCGGCGCCAGCACCCTGCTTGCGATCCGCGCGTTGACCTCCGCCGCGAGATTCACGGCGACAAAAAGCCGCTTCATGTTTACGATTCTAGTCTCGATGGGAAAGCGCCTCACGAAAAAATTCGACCGGGCCGTTCGCTTCGCCATTCGCGCCCACGACGGACAGGTGCGCAAGGGCAACCGGGCGCCTTATATCAGCCACCCGATGGCCGTCGCCTCGATCGTCCTCGAGTACGGCGGCAGCGAGACCCAGGCGATCGCGGCGCTCCTGCACGACGTCGTCGAGGACTGCGGCGTGAGCGAAGCCCGCCTGGCGCGCCTTTTCGGCAAGCCGGTCGCCCGCATCGTCATGGAGTGCTCGGACTTCTGCGGCCCGATCGACGAGAAGAAACCCCCCTGGCGCGCGCGCAAGGAGGAGTACCTCGCTCACCTTCCCCGCTCGTCGTCCGAAGCCCTGCTCGTGTCGGCCGCCGACAAGCTCCACAACGCGCGCGCCACCGTGCACGACGCCCGCCACTACGGCGAGA
Source organism: Deltaproteobacteria bacterium (assembly GCA_016194795.1). Lineage (GTDB taxonomy): Bacteria > Bdellovibrionota > UBA1018 > UBA1018 > UBA923 > JACQAX01. The sequence goes on from JACQAX010000012.1 coordinate 1,944, forward strand.
GGATCTGGAAAAACTTCAACGCCGCCCCCGAGGAGATGCTCTGGTACTACCGCGCGCTCGCCGACGTTTTCCGCAGGCGCGCGCGCGGCGAGCTCCGCATCCTCGTGCGCGAGCTCGACACGCACGTCGAGGAGATGGCTCGTCTCATCTCCCCGAATAGGCGTCGATCGCGCGCTTGAGCAGCTGCTTCGAGACCTCGTTGAAGTAGGTTTCGTCGAGCGTGAGCATGAGGCTGCCCGGCGACGAGCGGTACCAGTTGCGATACGTGCAGCCCAGGCGATAGTCGGCCTCGCGGGTGCCGTCCCACTCCGACGCCGGCGGTTTTCCGGCGAAGCAGTTCGCGTGCGGCTTGCCGTCGATCTCGCCGTCGCCGTCGTAAGCGACGTACTCGTCCTTGAGGCGGCCGAACGAATGGCCGAACTCGTGGACGAAGACGCGGTCGCCGCGGCGGCCGTTGTACGTCACCGAGATCTCGCCGCCCGAGCCGCCGTAGTCGGCGTCGTTGACGATCACGACGATCTTGTCGAAGGGCACGCCCGCTTTCTTCGCGGCGCGCTTCGCCTTCGAGACGTCGCAGGTGATGAGGCGCGGGATGCTCGCGGCGCGCCCGCAGCCGAGCGACTCCTCGTTCTCGACCGCGTGGAAACGGAACGCGTTCGCGTTCGACCGGAACGGCTCGTAGGTGAGGAGGTACTCGCGATAGGTTTTGGCGTCGGAAAGAAACTGCGCCATGCCCTTGGTGCCCGCGTAGCCTTCGGCGACGAAGGTGACGTCGACGTAGCCCTTGCTCACGTCGATCGTGCCGAGCGACGGCTCATCGCCCGAGTCGTCGAAGTCGTCGACGAAGTCGGACGGCGCCGACTGGACGCCGAGCTCCGGCGGCGGCGCATGCACCACATGGCGCGACTTGGGCGCCTGGAAAGGAGCCAAACCCAGACCGAAAGCGAGCAGGAGCTGAAACAATGCCATTGAATGATCCCCCCGACGGGGACCTACCCAATGCGCCGCCCCATGTCAAACTCAGGGGCCGACAGCGTTTCAACTCTGGGGAGCGTGAAGTAAAACGTGCTCCCCCTGCCGAGCTCGCTCTCGACCCAGATGCTGCCGCCGTGTGCCTCAACCAGGCCCTTGGCGATGAAAAGCCCGAGCCCGGCACCGTCGCGGCGCGTCTGCCGCGGCTGCCAGTACCGGTCGAAGATGTGCTGCTGATTCTCGGCCGAGATGCCCGGGCCGGTATCGGCGACCGAGAAGACGATCTCCGAGGGCCGCGCGCGCGCCTCGACGACGATGTCTCCGCCCTGCGGGGTGAATTTGATGGCGTTGCCGAGCAGATTGTTCAGCACCTGCACGGCACGATGGTGGTCGCACAGGCAGGCGAGCTCGGCTCCGCCCGTGATGCAAAGGCGGATCTGCTTCGCGGCGGCAAGCGGCTCGGCCACGAGCCCCACCTGCTCGAGCAGCCGGTCGACCTGATAAGGCGTGGCCGCGACCTTGACGGCCTGGGCTTCGATCCGGCCGAGATCGAGCAGATCGCTGATGAGCCGTTTCATCTGGCCGATGGCCTCCTCGACGCGCGCGTCGATGCGAGCGGCGTCGGCGTCCCTCTCGGGCGCCCTGCGGCGGCGCAGCTGCATGCTCAGGTCGATGACGCTGAGAGGGTTTCGCAGGTCGTGGGCGACGATCGCCAGGATCTCGTCGCGCATGCGTGTCGCGCGAACCGCCCCCTGTCGAGCCGCTTCGGCTTCGCGGTACGCGTCTCTCAGGCTCGAGGTCAGCCAGACGAGCAGGGCGCTGACGACGAGAAACGAAAACGCCCACAGACGATCTTCGAGGGTCTCGACCCGGAACGAGTTGCCAGGCGGAAGATCCCACGCCACGAGCGCCGTCATCAGAGCTCCCGCGAGCACGCCGGGCCCGCGGCCGCCGAGCAGCGCGCTCAAGCTGACAGCGGCGAGCAGCAAGGTCGTATGCTGCATCATGGTCACCGTCTCCCTCCAGATCAGCGAAGTCGAGAAGATGGCCACGCCACAAAAAAACAACGCGAGCAAATAGTTCATCCAGGCGGGACGCCGTGCACCGAGAAGCAGGTAAAACTTCTTCATAGGGGTACTCGCGAGATACCAAAATATTCGCCCGCCCGAAAGCGCTATGCAGTCGACTAGTGGCGTTTGACGCGAGCGAGGGCCTATGTTACCAATCCGGCTCAAGCACAAAAGTTAAGCGGAGAGGTGGCCGAGTGGCTGAAGGTACTCGCCTCGAAAGCGAGCGTACCAGAAATGGTACCGAGAGTTCGAATCTCTCCCTCTCCGCCATCTTATTGCACTCGCCTTAACGTGTTCCTGTCGCGGTGGTGGAAAAGCTCCTTGCGCCCCGGCATCTGCAGTACCGTGTCCTGCTCGTAGCTGAAGCTGCTCTTGTCATGGACGCGCACCGTGAGCGTGTACTCGACGATCTTGAACTCGCGCTCGAGGAAAGGGTTGACGCAGATCCCGAACGTGCACGAGCCGCTCGTCGCCTTGAGATGAAACTCGTCGGCGTCACGCCCGGCGTTGCCGCCCGCGATGAGCGCGATGCCCCGCGGGATCAGGAAGCAGCGCATGACCTCGTTGGTCGACGGCTCCCAGCTCCAGTAGCCGAGCTCCTCGTGAAAAGCGTTCTGCTCGCCGAGGCGCGTGGCCTTCGTCGAATAGCGCAGCACGTGCAAGTTCTGCTCGTGGTTCTGGACCGGGCCGACCTGCTCGAAGACGATCCGCTCGCGGTATTTGTTGTTCTCCGTGCCGCGATCGTCGGACGGAGCGACGTCGTCGCCCTTGTCCCCCTCCCAAACACCGACCAGGTTCGCCAAGGGTCCCAGCTGCGCGCGTAGCTCGTTTGTCATGGCAAATTTTTATCCAATCCCGGACGAATATGTTAGCTCTTTCTCATGGGAAAAATTCTCGTTGCAGCGGTGATTTTCTCGGCCTCGATGGGGGCGCCTGGCGCTCGCGCCGACTCCTTCGCGGCGTCGTTCGATGACGAGGCGCTCGAGCGCAACACGCAGGTCACCGGCAGCGGGCACGCGATGACGACGTGCCAGTACGACTTCTTCAACATCTGCCAGAGCCAGCTTAGCCGCCAGGCCGAGGACGACGGACGCCGTAACGCCGGCTTCAGCTGCCAGAGCTACGGCGGCAAGATCACCAATCCTTATATGTACTGCCAGACCACGTGCAACCCGCTGATCGCGCCGCCTCAGCCGCAGCCGGCGCCGATCTTCACGACGTGCGACGCCACCTGCTACGGCACCTGCGAGATTCCCGATTGAAGACCTCCGAGGTGAACTTCGACGGCCTCATCGGGCCGACGCATAACTTCGCGGGACTCTCGCACGGCAATCTCGCGTCGATGGGAAACAAGGGCCGCGTCTCCAATCCCAGGAACGCCGCGCTCCAGGGGCTGCGCAAGATGCGCCGGCTGCACGAGCTCGGCCTCAAGCAGGCGCTGCTTCCCCCGCTTTACCGCCCCGACTTCGACACGCTCAAGAGGCTCGGCTTCAGCGGCTCCAAAGAGCGCATGCTGCACCAGCTTGCCGCGCAGCCGATCGAGCTGATCGCCGCGTTCTTCTCGGCCTCGAGCATGTGGACGGCCAACGCCGCGACGGTCTCGCCAAGCGCCGACACGGCCGACGGGCGCGTTCACCTCACTCCGGCCAACCTCACGTCGAAGCTGCATCGCTCGCTCGAGCC
>JACQAX010000450.1 GCA_016194795.1 Deltaproteobacteria bacterium
CGACGTGCGCGACGCGGCCGAGGGGACGGTGCTCGCGCTCGAGCGCGGGCGGCCGGGCGAGCGTTACGTGCTCGGCTCCGACAACCTCACCTACGCGCAGTTTCACGCCAAGCTTCGCGCGGCCTTCGGAAAAACCTCGCATCCGCGGATCGTGCCGCGCTGGGCGCTCGGATCGGTGGGCGCGCTGCTCGCGGCTTTCGAGACCCTCACCGGCGTCGACCTGCCCGTGAACTCGGCGCGCCTGCGGCGCGTGAACGGCGTCTACATGTTCCACGACATCTCGAAGGCCCGCCGCGAGCTCGGGTACGCGCCCGGGCCCATCGAGCCCGCGTTACGCGTTATGCTCGAAGAATAGGCCGTAGATCTCGAGCGTGTGCAGCGGGTCCTCGTCGATGACGAGCGTGAGCTCGTGCAGCCCCGGCGAGAGGCGCGTGGCGATGTGGTAGAGCTTCGGCTCGCGCGCCTGCAGCACGCTCCGGCGAACCTCGTTGAGCATCGCGTGCGTGCCCGAGACCTTGTCTTCGGTAAGCGACTTCTTGTCGACGTGGATCTGCACGCGAACCATCGTGGGCACGTCGTTGGGATTCTTCGAGCGCGCGCGGGCCACGAGGTAGACGTCGGTGCCCGAGAACTTCGTCGTCATCCTGACGTCGCCGCGGTGGAGCGTGCCGAAGATGCTTTCCTTGGTGATCGCCCACGGGCCGTCGAGGTAGGGAGCGCCGATGCGATAGGTGCCCTGCGAGTCGTCCTTGAAGGCGACCTCCTCGTTGTCGTTGCGGAACGGCGTCGCGTTGCCGAGCGGCATGCTCTTCTTGGAGCCGAAGAAAATCTCCTGGCTCGTCTCGGGGATCGCGTAGTCGGGGTCGTCGATCTTTCTCAAGGGTTTGAGAAGCGGCGGGCACGGGAGCCCCGGGCTCAGCTCGCGCAGCAGCAGCTGGATGGCCGCCTCGAACTCCTCGTAGCTGCCCTCGCCGGCGACGTCGACGTGGGTTTTGCCCTTGTTGTCGAGGAGAATGCGGCGGGGCCAGAAACGGTTCTCGACGCTTTTCCACAGCGCGAAGTCGTTGTCGATCACGACCGGATACGGGATGCCGAGCTCGCGCACGGCGTCCATCACGAGCTTCTTGTCCTTGGCGAAATCGAACATCGGCGAGTGGACGGCGATGACGAGCAGCCCCGAATGGCCGTAGCGCCTGTTCCACTCGAGCGAGTAGCTCAGGCTGCGCCGACAGGGCAGCAGCGTGAAGTCGACGAACTCGAGCAGCACGACCTTCTTTTTGAGGAGCTCGGAGATGAAGAACAGGTAGGCCGCGCCCGTTTCCTCGGTCACGTGCCCGATGAGCAGCGGCTCGGAGTTGATCCAGTTGCCCCAGGACGCCTTGCGCGCCTCCTCGACGGCCTCGTCGGGGGTCTTCGGAATCTCGTCGGCGAGAAACTTCAGCTCCGGCTGGCGCTTCAGTTTCGGGTCGATGACGAACAGGTTCTTGTCGCTTCCGATATCAATTCTTCGCAACATCCGGCCGAGGCCCTCGCGTCATGCTGGTGAATATTCCGAGCGCGCAGATCGCCGAGAGCGTCAGGAAGGTGTGTCTCATCGCGATGATGAAATTCTGCGACGAGGCCTGGGCGTCCTTGAGCGGGTTCTGCGTGCCGAAGGTATGGTAGTAGTGCATCAGCAGCGTCGTGCTCAGCGCCGCGCCGGTGACGAGCCCGAAGTTGCGCACCGTCGCGAGCATCGCCGACGCCACGCCGAGGTGCTCGCGCGGCACGGCTCCCATGATCGCGTTGTTGTTGGGCGACTGGAAGAGCCCGTTTCCCGCGCCCACGAGGATGAGAAAGAAGACGAGGCTCGTCGGGTTGGGCGAGCTGAGCCCGGTGTTCGGCAGCGCGAGCAGCGCCATCGCCGCGCAGAGCAACGTCATGCCGATCGTCGACAGGATGCGCGAGTCGTACTTGTCGGAAAGCCGCCCGGCGAGCGGCGCGACGACGAAGATCGTGCCCGGGATCGCCGTCATGATGAGGCCCACCTGCTGCGGCTTGAAGTCGCGGACGATCTGCAGATAAAACGGCATCAGCAGCGTGATCGCGCTGATGGCGAGGAAGTTGAAAAGGCCGGCGATGTTCGACGCGAGAAAGAGGCGCGAGCGGAAGAGCGAGAGATCGAGCACCGGGTCGGCGACGCTCCACTCCCAGAGCAGGAAGAGCGCGAGCAGGCCGCCCGAGCCGAACGAGACGAGCTTCTGGAGGGGGCCGGCGAGCCCCAGCACGTTCTCGCGATCGATGGCGAGGCTGTAGCCGAACTGGATGAACATCCACATGATCGCGCCGAGCCAGTCGAAGTACTGCAGCTTGCTCGTATACGTCTTCAGGCGCACGAGCAGCGGGAGCGCGTGCTCGGCCTTGAGGCGGTCGAGATCCGCTTCGCTGCCCGACATGCCGAGCGTGGTTGGGACGTTTTTCTGGACGAGAATCGTGCCGAGGATGCCGAACGGGATGTTGATGAAGAAGATGCTCGGCCAGGAGAACGAGTTGACGAGCATGCCGCCGAGCGAGGGGCCCATGGCGAGTCCCGCCGAGACGACCATCGCGAGGGTGCCCAGCGCTTTCCCGCGCTCATTGGTCGGAAATGCCGCGGTGATGATCGCGGGGCCGTTGGCCATGAGCATGGCGGCGCCGAAGCCCTGGACCCCGCGACATACAATGAGCTGGTCGATCGTGCTCGCCAGGCCGCAAAGCAGGCAACCCAGCGTAAAAAACGCGAAGCCGGACGTGAAAATGACCTTGCGTCCGATGACGTCCGCCAACTTCCCGAAAAACAAAAGTAATCCGGTGATGCTGAACAGATAGGCGATCACCACCCAGCGCGAGTGCAGAAGGGTCGTGTGAAAGGCGGCGGTGATGCTCGGAAGAGCCACGTTGACGATGCTGGAGTCGAGCGTGGCCATGAAGGTGCCACAGGCGACCGATGCCAGAATCAGCCATCTCTCTTCGACACCTTGGTGGTGCTGCATATCTATTGTGTTCTCTCTCCGTATTTTACTATGTTAGTGGGAACTTATGCAGAATATTGATGAACTGCGAAAGCAGGCCCAGAAGATCCGAATCTCCATCATTGAAATGCTGACCGAGGCGCGCTCGGGCCACCCGGGCGGGAGCCTTTCGGCGACCGAGATCGTGACGGCGCTGTATTTTAGCGAGATGCGTCATGACCCGAAGCGCCCCAAATGGGAGGAACGTGATCGCTTCGTGATCTCGAAAGGCCACGGAGTTCCGGCGGTCTACGCGGCCATGGCCCACGCAGGCTACTTTCCGCAGGAGGAGCTGATGACGCTTCGTAAGACGGGCGCGCGCCTTCAGGGCCATCCCGATCCGGCGAAACTGCCCGGGATGGAGGCGGCCACCGGCTCGCTCGGACAAGGGCTCTCGATCGCCCAAGGCATGGCGCTCGCCGCCCGCTTGAGCGGATCCAAATCGCACACGTACTGCCTGCTCGGCGACGGCGAGCTTCAGGAAGGCCAGGTCTGGGAAGCCGCGATGAGCGCTCCGAACTTCAAGCTCGGCGGCCTCACTGCGATCATCGATTACAACGGCGGCCAGATCGACGGCCCCACGGCGGAGGTGATGAACCTCGAGCCGATCGCCGACAAGTGGCGCGCCTTCAACTGGAAGGTCACCGCCGTCGACGGCCACGACTTCACGCAGCTGCTCCCGGCGCTGGCTGCCGCGAAGAAAGAGGATCCCAAGACGGGCCGCCCGCATCTCATCGTGGCCAACACGGTGAAGGGCAAGGGCGTGTCGTTCATGGAACACAAGATCGGCTGGCACGGAGTCGCCCCTTCCAAGGACGACTGCGCCAAGGCTTGCGAAGAGATCAGGAGCAAACTCGTATGACGACGACCACCGCCAAACCCAAAGCCACGCGCCAGGCCTTCGGCGAAACGCTCGCCGAGATCGGGGCGAAGTATCCTCGCGTCGTCGTCTGCGACGCCGACCTGTCGAAGTCGACGAAGTCCGAGCTTTTCGCGAAAAAATACCCGGAACGCTTTTTCCAGATCGGCATCGCCGAAGCCAACATGATCGGCACCGGCGCGGGCCTCGCGCTCGCCGGCTACGTGCCGTTCGTCTGCTCGTTCGGCGCGTTCGTCACCGGCCGCTATGACCAGGTGCGCATGTCGGTGGCTTACGGCGGCGCCGCCGTCCGCATCATCGGCACGCATGCCGGCATCGGCATCGGCGATGACG
>JACQAX010000448.1 GCA_016194795.1 Deltaproteobacteria bacterium
GCAGCATCTTCGCCGGGACGCCCACGACGACGATCGCTTCTCCGCGGCGGCAGGCCTTCACGATCCGCGCCGCCGCGCGCTCGGCGTTGATCGTGAGCAGAGGCAGCGTCGAGCTCAGGGCGAACCAGCGGAACTCGGCCGCCCTGTTCCCTTTGACGAAGGCGTTGAGAAACGATCCCGTGCGCATCAGGCCGGGAAGCACGCTCACCACCCGGATTCCGCGCGCGGCGAGCTCGGCGTGCAGGCCCTCCGAGAACCCCTCGGCGGCGAATTTCGCGGCCGTGTAGGGAAGCAGGTGGGGCACGGCCACCGCTCCGCCGATCGACGTGATGTTCACGATCCGGCCGCCCGGGCGCAGGTGCTCGAGCGCCGCATAGGACGCGTGGAGCGTTCCCCAGAAGTTCGAGTCCATCACGCGCGCGAAGTCTTCGCGCGCAAGCGCGTCCACCGGGGCGGCGAGGATGATGCTGGCGTCGTTGACCAGCACGTCGATTCCGCCGAAATGGGCGACCGCCGACTGGAGGAAGTGGCGAACCTGGTCTTCGCTGCCGACGTCGCAGCGGGCGGCAAGCACGTCGATGCCGCGAGCCGACAGATCGGCATGCGCGGCCTGCAGCTCGGCCCTGTTCCGGGCGCAGATGGCCAGCTTCGCGCCTTCGGCCCCGAAGCGGCGGGCGAGCGCGAGACCCAGGCCGCGCGAGCCACCGGTAATCACCACGACACGGCCGCGAAGATCGAGCGTGCGCGCCCGCGCGGCGAGCAGACGAAATAACATGATAACCCCCAAACCGACGGCGGCCCTTCTTGGCATCGAGCGCATCCAGGAACGCATCTTGTCTTTTCTCGTTACAAGCTTCGCGCCACCCTGTCGGCAGCCTAGTGGCCGACAATCACGGGCTTCGAAGGCGGCGGCGCCGGAGCGCTCGGCGGCACGACGATGACCGGGGGCGACGGCTCCCAACCGAAACCGAAGCCGGCGCCGAAGCCGAACGGGTAGCCGCCATAGGGGTAGGCGTACGGATACGAACCATAGAAAGGGTAAACGGGCGCGGCGTCGTAGTGAACGGCGACGCGATCGAACGACGTGGATTCGGTGACGAGCCGGTCGCCGGCCTTCACCTGCCAGTGGAAATCGAACTCAGGGATCGTTTCCGCCGACGCCTTGGAATCAGGAAGGCGGTAATACAAGTCGAACGTCCGGATCTCGCCGCGGTTGACAACGGACGCCGACGAGCTCGAGGCGTCGGACTGCACGAACAGCGGCGCCGTCCGGCCGCCGACGTTCGCGAACGAGACGCTTTGCGACTGGGGCTCGACGGTCCACGGCGCGTCGCTGCTCTGGTTGGAGACGACCATTCTCACGTGCAAGGCGTCGATCTTGTCGCCGCCCTTGTCGGGCTTGAGCCTCACGATGCCGCTCGACATCACGCGCGTGTTCCCGGTCGGGGCCCCGGCGGGAATGGCGTAGAACGCCTTGCCTCGCTGCGCGCGACCGGTGTTTCCGTTCGCCACGCCCGTCGGCAGGTACTGGTAGCGTTGGGATGCGCAGGCGGCAAAGACCGTCAACGCGATCGCCGTGCCGGCCTGTCGGAGTGCTTGTCGGCGGCTCAATTCTTGAATCCCCTCGGCACGAGTCTTTGCAAGAAACGAACGATGAGGCACAAGCTCAAAAGCCGAAAACTCGGTCAGGCGATCTTCGCGGCGGCGCTCGGAGCGCTCGCGCTCGCCGCGCCGGCGCGCGCGCAGTACACGATCGAGCGGCCCGGCACGGCGGTGCGCGGCCAGCTCTGGGCTGGCGAGGGCGCGGCGGGAGTGTTCTCCGCCAACCGGAGCGCGGGCCACCGGCTTCGCATCGGCGCCGATATCCAGTTCGGCGACGACTACCAGTTCGACGTGGGCTGGACCTTTCTCGACCGGATTTTCTCGGGCGAGACCTCCACCTCGGTCGGCGACGTCTCGCGCCGGGGAACGGATCTCAACCTCGGCTACTTTCCCGTGCCCGACAAGCTCTGGGTGATGTACTCGCTGCACATCGAGGATACGAGCGGAAGCTCCATCATCGGAAGCGTGACGGCGCTCGGCCACCAGGCGAGCGTCGGCTATCGTTTCTACTCGCGCAAGGCGCTCAACCTCGCGGTCGAGGCCGCTTACCTTTTCATCGGATCTTACGACGTCTCGACGTTCAACTACTCGACGAACGTCGCCGGCGGCGCCAAGTTCCCGGCGGCGAGGATCTGGAGCCTCAATCTGAGGATCGGCTTCGACATCGGGGGAAGATACTGAGGCCGCTCACGGGCAGCTCGGCATGCCGCCGGCGCTGGATTGCTCGCCGCACATGCGTCGCGACTCGTCTTTGACCGCGGGGATCGGCCGGCACTCGCACTTCGCGCTTTCGAGCGTCTTGATCAGCAGGAGCTCGCCGCTCGTCTTGCATTGCTCGAGGCGGGCGCCGCACTTCTGCCCGGAAAGAGCGAGCACCTGGCCGATGCATTCCTGGACGATGTAAGGGACCGTGTTCTCCTGAAAGTTCCAGGTCGGGTCTTTTTCGTAACCGCAGGCTTTTTTCGCGGGCTCCTGCTCGTTGGCGCCGTGGATGTAGCCGTGCGTGTGGAAGGCCTCGTGCCAGACGATGCCGGCGGCCTGGGTGAACGGCCAGGGGTAGGGGGCGTAGCGGCAGTCGGGGCCATTCTTGCCGTCGCACACGGGCCAGCCGAGCGATTTCTCGGCGGCGGCGGGCGTGACCGCCGCGAGCCAGCCGCTCCACTGGAAACGCTCGGCGTCCTCGTGGCCGTATTTTCCGACCCCGGCGCTCGCGTTCCCGATTTTCCCGCCGGTGCATTTCATCTCCACCGAGTTCGGGGAGACGGCGATCTCGAGCACCTTCGCGATCTGCGTCTCGACCGGCTCGTCGTAGAACGGATCGCCTTTGCAGCGGCGGTAGGGCGGGACGTAAAGGTCGGCCGTCTTCGCGCCCCCTTTGAACGAGCGGGTGATGCATTCGCGAAAGGCCGGCGAGGCCGCCGCCGTCTTCGCGTATGCGACGCTCTTGTCGAGAAACGACACCATCGCCGGCGTGCAGTCGACGTCATAGGCGACCTGGCCGATGAGCTTTGGGATCGCGTGCAGCACCGAGCCCGCTTGCGAGGGCGTCGGCGAGAGCGCGGCGAGCAGGGCGATCAGAGCGAGCGTCATCCAATTTCGATGATAGCAAGATCGGCCGCGCGGGGGAGCGCGCCGGGGCGCCATAGGCAAGATCTGCCGCGACGGCGGGCAGCTAACCCTGGAAATCTGAGCTAGTCTTTCGGCATGGACTTCAAGCTGCTCCGGAACCGTTCGAAAGCGGATCTCGCCGTCGCCCTGCTCCCTTCCGTCCTGCTCGCCGTCGTCGCGGCCGTCGGCGGCGCCATCGCCTACCAGTACGTCGATCCCGCGCCGCCCAAACGTTTCGTGATCTCGACGGGTGACGGCGAGGGCGACTACGACGTCTTCGCGAAGCGCTACCGCGAGATCATCAAAGAGGAGGGCGTCGAGCTCGTGATCCGCCGCTCGGAGGGTGCCACCGAGAACCTCGAGCGGCTCAACGACCCGAAGTCGGACGTCGACGTGGCGTTCGTGCAGGACGGCCTGGGATCGGCGCAGAAGTCGCCGGAACTCATGTCGCTGGGCAGCCTTTACTACGAGCCGATCTGGCTCTTCTACCGGGGCTCGAAGACCGTATCGCGCTTCTCGCAGCTCGCGGGCAAGCGCATCGCCGTCGACGAGGTCGGGAGCGGCACGCGCACGCTCGTCGAGAAGCTGCTCAAGGCCGCCGGCGTCGACGCGTCGACGTCGACCTTCGTCGAGATCGGCGACGAGGACGCGGCCGCCGCCCTGAAGGCCGGCAAGGTCGACGCGGCTTTTTTTCTCGGGACACCCGACGACGAGCAGGTGCGGACCCTCATCCAGGAGAAGGGCATACGCCTTATGAGCGCCGAGCTCGCCGAGGCGATCACGCGCCAGGTCCCGTTCCTGCACCATCTGGTGCTCCCACGCGGGGCGCTCGATCTGAGGCGCGGGCTCCCTGAGCAGGACGTCGACCTCGTCGCCCCGACGGCGACGCTCGTCGCGCGCGACAGCCTGCATCCGGCCCTGATCTCGCTGCTGCTCAACGCCGCGTCGCAGGTGCACTCGTATTCGGGGATCTTCGAGAAAAAGAACGAGTTTCCGTCCGACAAGAGCGACGAGTTCCCGATCAGCCTCGACGCCGAGCACTTCTACAAATCGGGCGTGCCGTTCTGGCAGAAGCACCTTCCGTTCTGGCTCGCGACGCTGGTGAACCGCTTCATCGTCGTCGTGGTGCCGCTGCTCGTGGTGATCCTTCCGCTCGCGCGCACTGTGCCGCGCCTCTACCAGTGGCGCGTGCGCTCGCGCATCTACCAGCGCTATGGCGAGCTGAAGTTCCTCGAAAGCCAGATGGCGCGTGATCGCGCCGGTGTCGATTACCTCAAGCAGCTCGACGCCATCGAGGAGCGCGTCAACAAGATGAAAGTGCCGCTCGACCACACCGAATACGTCTATGCCTTGCGGCAGAACATCGAGTTCGTGCGTGGACGGCTGCGGAGGGGTGCTTGATTTCCGGCACCCGCTCCAACCGCGCGGACCGACGGCGGAAATCCCGGCGGTAGTTCCGGGCCCTCGCCTCGGTTACAATGGTGGGTGGGGGACCTGTCTTATGAAGTGGGGAATTCCGCTCGGATTGCTCGTCGCATGCTTGCTTGGCTTGCCGGAGGCCCGCGCGCGCGCGCCGCAGTGTCCCGTCTCGAGCGCCGACAACCCGCTCAAGACCGAGGCCGACATCACCGAGGAGAACATCCTCAAGATCGGCGCCGCGCTCCCGAAGGGCACGAGCGATCTGGCGGTCACCGATATCGTGGCCTGCTTTCCGGCCGAGTTCCGCAAGAGCTACGTCATGGTCTACGACTCGAAGAGCCTGCAGCCCGGCGAGAAAGACTCGCCGCGTGTCGTGATGTACGGCAGCAGCGGCAGGGCGCTCGTCGCCTTCAACCCGAAGGACAACGAGCTCGAGATGATCCAGTACGGCAAAGCCACCCCTCCGAAGACGGGCAGCGAGTTCAAGCCCAAGATGATCGAGGTGACGAAGACCGGCATGCACTCGGGCGATACCGGCGTCTGCGCGAGCTGCCACGGCAAAGACACGTTCCGGCCGAAGTTCGATGCCTACGACCGCTGGCCCGGCGTTTGGGGCTCGAAGTCGAGCGTCGGAAAGGACTCGATCTCGGCGACCGAGTGCAAGGAGTACAAGGCGTTTCTCGCCACGCAGAAGAAGGACCCGAACTCGCCGTACAAGGTGATTCCGCTTGAGGACCCGACGAAGGTCAAAGAGGACACCGAGCTGGGAGGCGGCTGCTACGTGAAAAACGGCGCCACCACGTCGCCGGCCGGACAGATGAACCACGTCGTCTCGGAGCTCAACATCCATCGCGTCAAGGACGAGATCAAGGGCGACACGTCGAAGCCCGAGGGCCGGTCGAAGCTCAACAAGTATCGCCATCTCTGGCTTTCGGCCGCGCTCGGCTGCGAGCTGGTCAAGCCCAACACCGGCGACGGGTCGTACTTCGATCGCGCCGTGCCCGAGGACCTGCGCAAGAAGGCGGACTGCGAGGGGATGAAGAAAGAGATCGGGACCGCGTTGCGCGCCGAGTTCGACGACCAGATCAAGCAGATGAACGTCACGGTCTGCCAGTTCCCCGGCGCGACGCCGGCCACCATTCAGGGCGCGGGTTATCCCTATTTCATGGTCGACAACAATTCTTGTGGAAACGACCCGGTGAAGTGCAAGGCGGCCTGCCAGAAGATCCTCGACGACATCAAGGCCGCGAAGGGGGCGAAAGACCCGGAAGCCGCCTTGGCCAAGGTCAACGGCATCAAGAATCTGATGAAGGCCGTCGAGCTCCCCGGCACGATCGACTTCGAGAACATCGCCGCGATGTGCTGCGCGGCCAAGATCCAGGCGCTCGCCTCGGGGGACACGAAATTCTCCTGCAAGGACTGGTCGTACGCCACGCGCGGCAAGAGCTCGCAGAGCTATAGCATGGCTGATGGCTTGCCCGGCATTCGCGCGCTGATGGACGAGATCGCGATGGACCCCGATTTCAACGCGGGCGTCGAGCAGTACAATCCGGCCAACCTCGAGATGATCTGCTGCAAGGACGTCGAAGCGTATCTCAGCGACCAGCGGAGCAGCTCGAAGAAGTGCAGGAAGCTCGACCCGAACAAGGAGACGTGCGAGGGCGTGCGGCGCTTCATCCACCTGGGCGGCGGCACGCCGAAAAACACCCACAATGACATTCCCTTCACCGCGTCGTCGTGCAACGGCGGGGGCAACGAGGTGAACCTCGGCGATTACCAGGCGCGCGCGCGCGCGTGCCGCGAGCTTGCCGCGAAGAGCGAGGGCGCACTGGCCGGCCGCGACAGCGGCGACTATTCGCGTTGTCCCGCGGCCTATAACGATCCCTTGGCCAAGAACAAGCGCGTCGCCGAGGCGCTCGCCGACCAGCCGTCGGCCTGCCCGGCGTCGACGGACGGCTCGCAGTTCGGCGTGCCTGCCCCCAACGCGCCGCTCTTTCTGCCGGCCGACTCCACGAGCGCGGCGGCCGGGGCGGTGGTCGGGAACGCGGGTGCCGCTGGCGTCGCGGCAAGCGGCGGCGCGTCGGTGGCGGGAGCGGCGGCGGGCGCTCTCTTCGCGCCGGGGCCTGGGAAGTGACGAAACAAGCTGCGCAAGCCGGATTCCTCCGCTAAACTCGTTCGCATCCATATCGAACTTTTACTGGAGGCGACGACGATGGCTCATCTCATTCCTTATCTTGCGTTCGACGGCGACTGCCGCGAGGCGATGAAGTTTTACGAATCCTGCTTCGGCGGAAAGCTCGAGCTGATGGGCTTCGGCGACGCGCCTCCGGGCGCCTGCCAAGGCAACGCCGCGAAGGTCGACAAAAATCGCGTCATGCACGCTCGTCTCGAGAACGGCAAGTTCATGCTCATGGCTTCCGACACGATGCCTGGCAATAAGCTCACCCGGGGCGACAACCACCAGATCAACGTCAACTGCGACAGCATCGCCGAGATCGAGAAGCTCTTCAAAGCCGTCGGCGCGGGGGGCAAAGTCGTCGTCGAGCTTCAGGACATGTTCTGGGGCGCGCGCTTCGGCATGGTCGTCGACAAGTTCGGCACCCACTGGATGTTCAACTGCGAGAAAAAATAGCGGGCCGCGAACGTCACGGCACCAGCCCGAACGCGGCTTCCACGAGGTAGCTCACGCTTCCCGCCCGTCTCTCGAGCACGCGCCCCAGGCGCTCGCACGAGCGGACGAGAAGCTCGCGGTCGCCGACCCGAAGCTTGGAGAGCGAGCCCTCGCGGGCGCGCAGCTGGAGATAGCTCCAGTGGTCGTACGCCGCGGCGTTTACGCGCAGGTTCTGGCGGATCTCCCATTCGCGCAGCGACGGAGAGTCGTTGACGAGCTCCACGCCGCGGGCGCCGGGCTCGAGCTCGATCCGATCGTTGGCCAGCTCTTCGCGGACGCGCGTGGCGACGCTTTCCGGGATCTCGACGTCGTGGAGAAACTTCGTGCAGCGGTAGAAGCGGTCGGTCGCGGGCACGCAGGTGTAGCCGTCGCGTCGAAGCGCGGCGAGGCGCGCGCGGCCGCTTTCGGTCACCCCGTCGACCGCTTGCAGGTCGTGCGCCGAGAGCAGGAC
>JACQAX010000059.1 GCA_016194795.1 Deltaproteobacteria bacterium
AGAGCGCGAGGAACAGGCGGGGCGTTTTCTTCGGCAGAAGCATCTCTCCTATTTTCGCAGCTCCCCGGCAAGATGGTCAAGCATCTGCAGCCAGCTCGGGTGGGCGCCGGTCTTTTTGGCAAGCGACTCGAGCGCCGTCTGCTCGAGCGTGAGCAGCGTCTTCGTGCCGTGGGGGCCCTGCACCGCGGCCAGCGACACGATGACCTCGCTTCTCGACGGCCAGTCGTGCTCGTGGTGGACGGCGATCTTCGACTCCGCGGCATTGCCCTGCTCGTCGGCGAAGCCCATGTCGAACGCGATCAGGCGAGGGGCGTCGACGTCGGAGAAATGGCCTTTGATCCAGCAGCTTCCGTGCACGGGATTGTGGATGCAGTGGTGCAGCATCCCACCCACGCGAAACTCGTATTTGCGGATCTCGATCGTGCAGCCGTTCGGCGCGAACCAGCGGCGCATGCTCTCGGCGGTGCTCCAGGCCTGGAACACGAGCTCGGGAGGCGCGTCGAAGAGGCGGGTGATCGAGATGAGCTCCTTGCCCTTCTCGGTGACCGTCGCCATGAGGCGTTCCAGGCTTTGCGTCCAGCCCTCTTCCATTCCCGCGAGCTTCGGCGCGGCGGCCTCGGTGGCGACGAGCGTCTTCACCGTGAGCGTGAGGGTCGTGATGCCGTTCTTCTCGGCAAGCGTCACCGTGTTGAGGTTCTCGAGCACGACGTTGCCGCGCTCGTCCTCGACGACGCCGGTGAAGACGAAGCGCTCGGGGCGCTTCACCTCGCGCACCTCGCCCTTCATCGGATACAGGGTGCCGTCGGGCGCGCGCATGTGGATGTCGATCGCGCCGCCGGGGCGCGCGTCGAGCTTGCAGACCGGATTCGTGAACTCGCGTGGCCCCCACCAGCGCGCGAGGTGCTTCGGGTCGGTCCAGGCGTCGAAAACCTGGGTGCGAGGCGCGTGGAATAGGCGTTTGATGATGAGCGGGGCGCGGTCAGCGACGTTTGGCTTTGCGGACATGTTTTTTCTCCTTTGATGGTTCCTGTTCTTTTTTCAGCTCGCGCAGGTACTCGTCGAGGCGGTCGAAGCTCTCTTCCCAGAACTTGCGGTAGTGCTCGACCCAGCTGGCGATCTCTTTCAGGGGGGCGGCCTCGATGCGGCAGGGGCGCCACTGCTTCTCGCGCCCGCGCGCGATCAGGCCGGCGCGCTCGAGCACTTTGAGGTGCTTCGAGATGGCCGGCAGGCTCATTTTATGGGGCTTGGCCAGCTCGCCGACCGAAAGCGCGCCCGACGACAGGCGCGCCAGGATCGCCCGACGGGTCGGGTCGGCCAGGGCGGCGAAGGTGGTGCTGAGGCGGTCGGCGGTCATCTGTTCGTCCCTCGTATTTAGCTTATCGGTTAATTAACCTATAGGTTAAATATAGCACACCGACAAAGCTTTGCAAGCCTTGAAATCGAGCGTAATAATGAGCACATGGGCAAGCGCCAGGCCACCTATCTCCACGTCGCCATCTGGACGTCCGCCGCCGTCGTCGGCCTGGCCGCCGTGCTTTACGCGCGCTTGATCGCAAGCCTGCAGACGCGGTATTTCCAGCTCTTCGACGCGCACCCGTACGCGCTTTCAGCGGCCACTCCCGTGCTTTTCGTGCTCGCCGCCTGGCTCGTCAAGCGCTTCGCCGAAGAGGCCAAGGGCAGCGGCATTCCCCAGGTGCTCGCCGCCATCGACCTCGCGCGCGAGCCGGATAGCGGCGCGCGCATCTGGAGCCATCGGCTCGTTTCGCTTCGCACGGCGGGCGTCAAGGTCGTCTCGACGGCCATCGGTACCTTCGCCGGCGCGTCGATCGGGCGCGAGGGACCGACCGTGCAGATCGCCGCCTCGGCGTTCTCGTGGATCGGCGACCGCGTCCGCCGCGTGCATCCCGGCGCCGACTTCCCGTCTTTTCTCACCGCCGGGGCCGCGGCCGGAGTCGCCGCGGCCTTCAACACGCCGCTCGCGGGCGTCACCTTCGCCATCGAAGAGGTTGCCGAGGGCTCGTTCGGGCCGTTTCGCCAGCTCGTCATCGTCGGCGTCGTCGTCGCCGGCATCACCGCGCAGGGCATCGCCGGCGACTACCTTTACTTCGGCCGCCCGAGCATTCCCGAATCCGACTTTTTCCAGCTGCTGCTCTATGCGCTGCCCCTCGGCCTCGCCGGAGGGCTTTTCGGCGGGGCGTTCGCGTACGTCCTGGGCCACCCGCCGCGGCGGCTCACGTTCTCGGGCGGGTGGTGGCTGAAGCCTCTCCTTTTCGGCGCGCTGTGCTCGCTCATCGGTTTTTTTACCCATGGCGCGACGTCCGGGTCGGGCTACGAGGTCACGCGCCGTTCGCTCGAATCTTCCGTCGGCGAGCATCCCGGCGTGCTCTTTCCGCTCTGGAAGTTTCTCACCACGGCGCTGAGCTATCTTTCGGGGATGGCCGGCGGCATCTTCGCACCCTGTCTTTCGATCGGCGCGGGGCTGGGCTTCTCGTTCGCCACGCTGGCGCACGTCTCGGCCGCTAAGGCGTGCGCGTTGCTCGGCATGGTCGCTTTCTTCTCGGGGGTGGTGCAGGCGCCGCTCACGGCGGTGGTCATCGTCATGGAGATGACCGACCAGCATGCCCTGATCCTGCCGTTCATGGCCGCGGCGTTTCTCGCGCAGGCCGTCGGTCGCCAGCTCATGCCGGTGCCGCTGTATCGCTACCTCGCCAGCCGCTCGAGCCACGTCGGCTAAGCCCACACGGGCCGGCTGGCGCGAGCGAGCGACCTATGGCAAGGTAGCCTCACTGCTATGCCGAACGTCAAACCTCTTCCCGCACGACAGGCTCTCGCCCGACTCATCCACGGCAACGCGCGCTTCGCGAAGTGGCGTCGCGCGGGCAAGATGCCGGCCCCGAAAGACGCCAGCTGGTTTCAGGTGAAGGAGCGCGGCCCGTTCGCGATCATCCTCTCGTGCTCCGACTCGCGCGCGCCGGCCGAGATTCTTTTCGACCAGGGCTTGGGCGACCTTTTCGTCATCCGCGTGGCCGGCAACATCGTGGCGCCGTCGCAGGTCGGCAGCGTCGAGTTCGCCGCCGCCACGACGAAGGCCCGGCTCGTCGTCGTCATGGGCCACTCTCAGTGCGGCGCCATCGACGTGACGCTCAAGGCGATGGAGGGCAAGGAGCCGGTGCCGTCCGAGAACATCCAGTCGATCGTCAGCCGCATCCGCCCGCACATCGAGCGCATGGTCGCCGCCGACAAGCGCGCCCGCAAGAAGCGCGACGAGATCTGGCGCGACGCCGTTCGCGCCAACGTGTCGGCCTCGACCGATCACCTGCGCCACGGCAGCCGTTTCCTCGAGGAGCTCGTCCGCGAAGGCAAGCTCGTCATCGTGGGCGCGAAGTACTGCCTCGACACGGGGCTCGTCGACTTCTTCGACAACCCGATCGCCGATCCCGTTCGCAAAAAGGCCAAGCGCCGGAAGCGCTGACCCACGAAGGCAACGCTTAGGACTCTTCGTTGCGTTTGACCGAGCGCAGGTTGCCCGCGAGGATCTTCTTGCGGATACGCACGCTTTTCGGCGTGACCTCGACCCACTCGTCCTCGTCGATCCACTCCAGGCACTGCTCAAGCGACATCTGGCGGATGCCGCGCAGGGTGACCAGGAACTCGGCGCTCGCCGCACGGATGTTGGTGAGCTTCTTCTCGCGGCAGGCGTTGACGTTCAAGTCGTTGTCGCGGTTGTTCTCGCCGATGATCATGCCTTCGTAGACGGGCACGCCCGGCTTGATGAAGAGCACGCCGCGGTCTTCGAGACCGAGCAGCGCGTACTCGATGGCGTCGCCCTGGCGATCGCTGACGAGCGCGCCGTTCTGGCGATGCGCCATGGTGCCGCGCCACGGGCGATAGTCTTCGAACTGCGTGTTGAACAGGCCTTCGCCGCGCGTCTCGGTGAGATACTTCGAGCGCAGGCCGATCATGCCGCGAGTCGGCATCACGAACTCGAGGCGCACGCGGCCCTCGTGCTCGGTCTTGTACTCGAGGAGCTGGCCTTTGCGGTTCTGGAAGAGATCGGTGACCGCGCCGACGTACCCTTGCGGCAGATCGAGGATGGCGCGCTCGTGCGGCTCCTGCTTCTGGCCGTCGATTTCCTTCACGACGACCTCGGGCTTGCCGATCATGAACTCGTAGCCTTCGCGGCGCATCTGTTCGATAAGAATGGCGAGCTGGAGCTCGCCTCTCCCGAGCACGCGGAACTGCTCGGAGCTCGGCGTGGCTTCGAAGCGGAGCGCGACGTTGCCGCGCGTTTCGCGCTCGAGACGCTCCTTGAGCTTGCGCGACTGGATCGGCTCGCCTTCCTGGCCGGAAAGCGGGCTCGTGTTGACCGAGAAGACCATGCTGATCGTCGGCGGATCGACCTTGATGCGCGGGAGCGCCTGAGGCACCTGGCCCGGCTCGGGGTTGATGACGATCGTGTCGCCGATGTTGAAGTTCTCGTTGCCCGCGAACACGCCGATGTCGCCGGCGCCGAGCTCGGTGACTTCGGTCTGCTTCAGGCCCTCGAACGTGTAGAGCGCCGAGAGGTTGAAGGCCTCGTTCTTGTTGTTTTCGCCCATGCGCAGGAGGCGCTGGTTCTTTTTCACCTTGCCGCGGACGATGCGGCCGATGGCCAGACGGCCGACGTAATCACTGTAGGCGATGTTGCTGATGAGCACCTGAAAGGTCCCATCCACGTTGGCTTTGGGTGGCGGAACGTCGCGCAGCATGACCTCGAAAAGGGGCTTCAAGCTTCCGCCCGCGCCCTTGGCCTCGAGAAGTTTCTTCGATTCCTCGAAGTTCTCCGTGCACCAGCCCTGGCGGGCGCACGCGTAGACGATCGAGAAGTCGGCCTGCTCGTTGTCGGCGCCCAGATCCATGAATAGGTCGAAGGCCGCGTTGACGACGTGGTCGACGCGCGCGTCGGGACGGTCGACCTTGTTGATGACGAGGATGACTTTGAGACCCTGCGCGAGGGCTTTCGAAAGCACGAAGCGCGTCTGGGGCAGGGGGCCTTCGGCCGCGTCGACGAGCAGCAGCGCGCCGTCGAATAATTGCGATATTCCGGATCTGGGAGGGATTTTGCATAATAATGCCGAGCAATCTACTCGGTCACCCCTCACGATGCAATGACCAAATTTTTCCAGGATTTGCGGTTGACGCCACTCCGCTTCCTGAATATAACCGGTCGCTCAACGCCATCAAAGGCCAGCGTCCCCATCGTCTAGAGGCCTAGGACACGCCCCTTTCACGGGTGTAACCGGGGTTCGAATCCCCGTGGGGACGCCAAACTAAAACGCCCGCCCGGCAAAGCCGGGGCGGGCGTTTTAGTTTGGCGTCCCCACGGGGCCAAAGACACAACGAGGCTGCGAAGCA
>JACQAX010000049.1 GCA_016194795.1 Deltaproteobacteria bacterium
ACGCGCACCTGCGAGGCCGAGACGAACCCGCGCAGCGACGCCTCGAGCTCCGGAAGGCCTCGCGTGTCGCTGATGCCGTATTTTTTCGCGCTCTCGCCCACGCCGAGGCGCGCCCCTTCCCAGAGCTCGCCTTTCACGCGATCGGTGAAGAAGGTCGCGTCGCTCTTGCCGGGGTTGGGCTCGACGAAGAGCACCGCGCGGTGCGCGCGCCCCTCGGGCACCAGCACGAGCACGCAGTCGGGCTCCTGGTTGCCGGTCAGGTAGAAGAAATCGGTGCAGGCGCGAAACGCATAGTGCGTGTCATTGGCGCGCACTTTGAGGTGGCCGTTCGGCACGACGATCAGGTCGCCCGGAAACTTCGCCGACAGCGCCGCGCGCCGGGCCGCGAAGTTCGCGAGATTGCGCACGGGAGCCACTCGAGGCACCACCGGCTTCCAGCTCTTGAGCATGAACTCGATGAGGTTGGGCGGAGCGTCAGTATCGTGGCCTTGCTTGCGATTGTCGAAGGTGTTCATAGGCCACGAAGCATAGCCCAAAGGCCCTATTCTTCAAGGGGGCACTTGCTCCACTTTTCGAACTCGAAATGGTCGTCGAGCCGCTTCAAGATGTTGTCGGCGGCGCAGTGGCCGCGGAAGAGCGCCTCTTCGAACGCAGGCGTGCCCAGGTTGTTGTTGGCGAAAAACGTGCGCTTGAACGGCTTGCGCATCGCCTTGGCCCGCTTGAAGTGGCCGGGGCGCGCGACGTGCACCGAATACGGCCAGCGGCTGGTCTCGACGGCCTCGATGTCGGCTTCGGTGATCTTCGTGCCCCACTTCTTGCCGTTGACCGACGGCGGCCAGAGCTGGAGCAGGCGGTCGACGGCGCCGGCCGCGATCTCTTTGGTCACGGCCTCTTCCTTGTCCTGGTCCTGGCGCACGTACGAGTTGGGCGGAAGCGGGTGGTAGATCGTGAGCACGCCGTCCTTGTCGGGCGCGGGATGCTTGAATCTGGCGTTGCCCTTCTTGTCGAAGACGAGCCCGCGGATGCCCTCGTAGCCGTGGATCTTCGGGTCCATCCAGCGGCCGAGGATCACGTCGGTGAAATCCGCGCTCGTGTAGTCCTTGGCGCGCGTCCACGTGTCGTAGGTCGCGCGAAACGGGTGGCCCTTCACGAACACGGCGTGCACGGAGTAGTCGGCGTAGCCGAGGCTTTCCATGTAAGCGCCCTGCTCGGTGCCGGCCAGCCCCTCGACGATCATCGGCGCCAGCTTGAGCTGCGCGGCGAAGACGGCGTACTTGCCCTGCACGTCGTGGGTTTTTCCGCCCCGCACGTAGCTCACGACGACGTGGTCGTCGAAGTTCACGATCTTGGTCACCTTCGAGCCCGCGCTCATGATGGCCTTGTCGGGGCGTCCCTTGAGGATCTTCACCATGTGCTCGGCGGCGCTCCCCGTGCCCATGGGCGTCGTGTAACGCGTGTCGATCTCCGAGATGTAGAAGTTGGCGAACGCCACGGCCGAAACCTGATCAGGCGTCGAGCCGAGCGCGGAGCGGCAATACAGCTCCATCAGGCCGATCACGTCGCCCATCGGGTCGTCGTGATTCACTTTGGGGTCTTTCAGGAACCGCGAATGCAGTTTTGCGGCGACCTTGTCCCCCTTCTCGGCTTCCTCGCGAAGCCGAACGGGCATGATGCGGATCCATTCCGCGGCGCTCAGCTCGTCGAGCGACAGGTTGTCGGCCTCCTCGAACGGCTGGTTGGGGATGAGCCCCTTGTCGTTGGCGGCTTTGAGCATGTGGTGGAACACGCTGAAGCTCGCGGGCAGCTTCTCCATCGTGTCCTCTTCCCAGATGCCGAGATAGAGATTGCCGTTCCAGTAGAAGCTGTCGGCCGGCTCGTGGATAGCGTATTTCTTTCGCGTTTCGGCGTGGAGCTTCTTGTTCTCGGTGACCCAGTCGCCCATGCCGATGTCGGTGAGGATGTGGCCTTCCTCTTCATACGTGTCGGTCCAGTAGGCGGCGCCGCGGTCGTAACGCACGCCATGTCGCATTCCGCCCATCGCCAGGCCGCCGAACGCCGACTCCTTCTCGAGCAGGAGCACGCGCTTGCCGTGGTCGGTCAGGTAGACGCCGGCTGAAAGGCCGCCGAGACCGCCGCCCACGACGATCGCGTCGTAGGTCTCGTCGTCCTTCACCTCATCGCCTTCGACCTTGGGATCGAAGCCGCTCTCCTTGCCGCCGTGAACGGTGACCTTGTCCAAGAGGTTCGCCGAGCTCGCGATCTTTCGAACTTTGATCGGGTAGCGCGTCGTCTTTCGTGCCGTGTCCGCCGACGCACTGCGCGCGTCCTGGGCATACAGGACCCAAAAGATGACTCCGAGCACTAGCAAAGAAATTCTTGTCTGGATTGTTCGCGGCATATAGACCTGATCGGCAAATGTTTCAGCGAACTAAAGCCAAAAATGCGCGGTCACGTCGTTTTTTTCTAAAGTCCGCGGCCCTATCCGCCGTAAGCGGCAGCTTCGCCGCGTATGCGTTTTCGGCGATAAGATCCCGTTCGCATGCGGGAAACGTGGTTCCGGTCGCGAGCGCGAGCCCGGTGGCCGACGTCACCGATCCGCACGGGGCGCGCGGCTTCATCGGCGACGCGCCGGCCAAGGCTCATGGCATCCTCTGGGACAAAGCCTCCTACCTTGCCAAAAAGGGAGGTGTGCCAGACACGGGCGAAACTGCCCAGGTCGTGGTCGTGGGCGGCGGCATCGCCGGTCTCACGGCGGCGTACCGCCTGCGTGATTTCAAGCCGATCGTGCTTGAGCAGGGCAAGCAGTTCGGCGGAAACGCCAAGGGCGAGCGCTGGAACGATCTCGTGTACTCGATCGGCTCGGCCTACATCCCACGCCCCGAAAAAGGCACCGCCCTCGGCGACCTCTTCGACGAGCTCGGGCTGCGCGAGCACTTCCGCTTCGAGAGCTCGCGCGACGAGGGCGTGCTGCTCTCCGGCCACGCCGCCGGTGCCGACGGCGCCGTGCGCGTGGCGGCGCCCTTCTGGAGCGGCGCCTCCGTCAAGGCGGGCGACGAAGCCGGGGCCGCCGACATCCGGCGCGTCTACCAGCGGCTTCTCGACTTCGAGGCCGAAAGCTATCCGACGATCCCGCCGCGCAACGAGGCCGAGCGCGAGCGCGTCGAGGCGCTCGACCGCGTGAGCTTCGCCGAGTGGGTGCAGAAGAACCTCGGAAAAATCCACCCGCACGTCGAGGAGCTCTTCCACGAGTACTGCTGGGACTCGATGGGCGGCGGCTACGACGAGCTCTCGGCGGCGCAGGTGCTCAACTTTCTCACGGCCGACCTCGCGGGCGGAATGGGCGCCCTGCCCGGCGGCAACTCGGCGATCTCGTCGGCGCTCTACGAACGGCTGGCCGGCAGCGACCGCAGCCCGCGCCTGCGCAACGAGGCGCTCACCGTCGACGTGAGCGCCAACGCGCACGGCGTGCGCGTCTGCTACGAGGACGCCAAGGGCAAGCTGCGCTCGATCCAGGCGAAGGCCTGCATCGTCACCTCACCGAAGTTCGTCGCCAAGACGATCGTCTCAAACCTTCCGGCCGACCAGCTCGCCGCCATGCGCGCGCTCCGCTACCGCGCCTTCATCGTGGCCAACGTGCTCATCAACGGTAAGGTCGAGTCGCCGCACTACGGCGTCTTCCGCATCACGGGAGAGGTGCCGAGCGGTCCCGACAACGGCGACGCCGCCCGCGCCTTCACCAGCATGATCTTCGGCGCCTGGGCGCAGGGCAACCAGACTGGCTCGTCGTCGCTCACGCTCTACAAGGCTTTTCCCTTCGAGGAGGGCCGCGCTTCCCTCAGCCCGCACTCGGCCTACGCCAAGGTGCGCTCGCGCTTCGAGCGCGAAATTCCGGGGCTGCTCGCGAGCATCGGCGTCGACCCGTCGCGCGTGGCCGGGCTTCGCCTCGCCCGCTGGGGGCATGCGCTGCCGCTCGCGGCGCCGGGGCTGCTGGCCTCGGGCGTGCTCGAGAAAGCGTCGCGCCCGGTCGCCGAGCGCATTTTTTTCGCGCAACAAGACAACTGGGCCAACCCCAGCGTCGAGACGTCGGTCACCACGGCCGTCGCCGCCGCGGCCGCGGTTCGCGCCCGCCTCTCGAAATCCGAAGCCTGAAAACACAGGGCAAATCGGCCCCTAACCCATCGCTTTCAAAAGAATAATGATAAGTTGACTGAGTGCGTCAGATTAGATAAGTCCCTCTCCTCTATGAGTGTGAGGAGAGCTCGTCCCTTCATTGTCGCCGCTGCCGTCGCCACCGCGCTCGCCCTTTCGCAAGGCTGCAGCATGGACAAGCACATGGAAAAAATGGACGACAACACCTCCCGCATGGCCAACGAGCTCGCGGGTTATCGCGACTACGTGAAAACCCTGACCGAGCAGATGAAGGTCCTTGCCGACAGCCTGTCGATGCTGCAGAAGATGAGCACGCCGATGTTCGCGATGGTGATGTCGAAGCTCTCCGAGCAGCCGCCCGCCTCCACCCCTGACATCGACGACGTGCTCAAAGGCACGCCGAAGCCAACCCAGCCAGATGCCACAGAAGGACCTCAGAAATGATCTCGATGCTCAGTCTCGTAGCCGCGACGCTCGCCGCCACCGCCCAGGCCTCCCCGGTCGTCATCCGTGACCACCGCTGCGTGCAGGCCTCGATCGCCCGCGCGCACCAGTCGATCACCAACTACGACGCCTATTCGACGCTCCCGGGCGCCAAGCTCGAGGAGAAGATCCCGGGCTTCGGCTCGATCACGCTGCTCAACATGATCAAGTCGCAGGCGCGTTTCACCACGCAGACGACGAGCGCCACCGACGGCGCCGTCTGGGTCGTGCTCCAGCCCGTGAACCTCACCAACGCGAAGAACTATCCCAAGTTCCTGCTCCATTGCACGTCGGCCTATGACAGCGAAAAGCACTTCACGCACAAGTGCAACCTCGACAAGGACAAGCTCCACTACGGCCTCGACGACTTCACCTCGCAGCTCGACGTCACCGCCGACGCGCTCAACTGCCCGGCCGGCCAGACGTACCTCGACTACACGCTCACGCTCGACGGCAACTCGCGTGACGTCGACGCGATCAAGCGCGCGGTCACGAAGCCGCTCGGCGCGATCATCGGCCCGATCGTCGGCGCGCTCTTCGACGAAGAGGCGTTCTTCCGCACCTATTACAAGAACTTCTACGAAGGCTGGGCGGGTTCGCTCTAGTTGGCGTCGACGCCCTTGAGGCTGCCGCCCTTGAGCGGGATCGGCTTGTCCGGCTCGACCGGGATCGGTTCGCCCTGCTTGCCCAGGTTCTTGGTGCAGTCGGCGAGCTCGCGCTTGAGGTTCTTCAGCTCCTTCTTCATGGCGTCGAGATCATCGGAGCTCTTCGCCGGCGCCCGGGGGCAGCAGCTCTCGAGCCCGTCGAAGCAACTCGGCGGCAGCATCGAGTCTTCGAGGCCGCAGTAGCAGCCGCGCACGGCGCACGGGCTGTCTTTGAGCGCCCGCGACGTCCGTTTGCAGTCGAGCAGCGCCTTTCTCGTCCGGTCGAGCTCGGCCTCGAGCTTGCCGCGCTCGATCTGGCCGGGTTTGAACTGGCTGCAGCAAAGCCCGTAGAGCTTCGTGTCCGGATCGATGTCGGTGCAGCTCGCCCCGTTCATCATCGACACGCAGTCCTCGAAGTTCTGTCCGTCGGCTCGCGCCGACGCGAGCGAGAGCGCGACTCCCACCACTCCGACGGCGAGCGTGAAGGCATGCTTGATCTTAAGCATTGGAAAATCCCCCTGCCGACATTGTAGCATGGCGACCCGGGAGCCGGGCATGGTCGCGAAACCGCGCGCGAATCTCAACAGCCCGAGCGCGCCGACTCCAGGAACTGGGCCGAGCTCCAGGTAAACGGGCGCTCGGCGCGATACAGCAACCTGCGCACCGGCACGAGGCCGCGCTTCTTGAGGTCGAACACCTCGTAAACCACGCCATCTTTGGCGATGCGACCGGCGAGCTTGGCCATGATCTCGCGGTAGCCCTGGCAGTTGCCCACTGCACGCTCGGCGCGCGCCGCCACGGCGGTGAGCCACAGCCACGTCATGGCGTCGTGGTAGCTCGCGATGCCGGCGAGCTTCACGTTGAAGCTCTTCAGCGAGCTCTTGTAGTTCGGCGTCGTCGCCCGTCCCGGCATCGGCCACCAGAGGCGGCTCGCCCGCAGCGTGCGCATCGTCGTCTCGGCCTGCTCGCCGTCGAGCACGCCGTAGGCGACGGCAAGCAGGTTGGCGTCGGCGGTGAGATGGTCGTCGCCCTCGAAGTTGGTGAGCGCGCCGAGCTTCGGGTTCCAGAAAAACTCGCGCAAGCGGCTCGCGGTCGACGCTTCGCGGGCGCGATACTCGAGCGCCTTGTCGGCCAGCCCCAGGAGCTCGGCCCAGCCGGCCATCCCGCGGAGCGCGAGCACGTACATCACGTTGGTCATCGCGACCCTCCCCTCGCGCTTCACGCTGTCGGCCCAGTCGGAGAACGGGGGCTGCCTGCCGATGAGCCCGTCGACGAAATAGTTTTTCTCGAGGTACGCCAGCGAGCTCTCGGCCGAGGCAAACCAGCGGCTCGCGAAAAACCGGTCGCGGCTGGCAAGCACGTACTCGGCCGACGCCCACGGGATGAAGACGTTGGCGTCGATCGAGATCACGCCGTTCTCGGTGTCGAACCACGCCTTGAGCGGCGCCTCGAACTTCGGCGCGCGCGCGAACAGCCCGAGGAGCGTGCGCCAGTAGATGTTCACGTTGTCGACCGTGCGTGGGAGCAGCCCGTCGGGGCGCTGGCTCGCGTAAAACACCTCGAGCGAGTCGCGCACCGTGGAGTACCGGCCTAGCGCCAGCGCGCCGCCCACCGACATCGAGAAGTCGCGCGCCCAGAGCGTGTGGAACTGGTGGGCGCCGGCCAGCAGATAGTGTTTGCCCTCGACCGTCACCGTGTTGCTCAGGATGGCGTGGGTGGCGATTCCCCACGCGGCGGCCAGATCGGCGTCGGCCGCCTCCTGCCCATGGGCCGGACCGGGACCGCAAAGCGCAAGCCACACCGCGAGCCAAGCCATCGTCGCCTCTCCCTTGATCGAGGCGGAGGAATCACCGCCTGAACTTGAGTGAAAGAGAGTTCACGCAGTAGCGCAAGCCCGTCGGCTCGGGACCGTCGTTGAAAACGTGTCCAAGATGGCAGCCACACCTGGCGCAGGTGATCTCGACGCGCTCCATCCCGTGGGCCGTGTCGCGAGTCTCGGCGATGCGCTCGCCGCTCACCGGCGCGTAAAAGCTCGGCCAGCCGCTGCCCGAGTCATACTTCGTCTCCGACGAGAAGAGCTCGTCGCCGCAGCAGGCGCAGAGGTACGTGCCTTTTTCCTGGTTGCGGTAATACTCGCCCGTGCCCGGGCGCTCGGTGCCCTTCCCGCGGCAGACGCGATACTGCTCGGGCGTGAGCTTGTCGCGCCAATAGGAATCATCGGTCAGCGCGCTCTCGCGCGCCTTTTTTCCCGTTTCGTCGCTCATCGATCCCCTCCTGTCGGCAGCTCGCGTTTCTGCTCGTAATAGGTCGGCCCGCCGCGCTCGATCATCGCGCCGCCCAGGCATCTCTCGCCGTCATAAAACACCACCGACTGCCGTGGCGTGATCGCTCTCTGCGGCTGGTCGAAGTCGACGCGAAGGCGGCCATCCGGCCCCACGCCGACGCGACAATCCTGATCGGCCTGGCGATAGCGGATCTTGGCGCGCGCGCGAAACTCGGCGGCCGGCGGCGCGCCCGCCACCCACGAAGGCTCGGTCGCCGTGAGATAGTCGGCAAAGAGCGCCGGATGCGTTTCGCCGCGCTCGACGAAAACCGTGTTGCGCTCGATGTCCTTGGCGACGACGAACCAGCGCGCGCCTTCGCCACCGAGACCGAGGCCCCGGCGCTGTCCCAGCGTGTAATACGCCGCGCCCGTGTGCTCGCCCACGACCTTGCCGTCGAGCGTGCGGAACTTGCCCGGCTGCGCGGCGACGTACTGGCCGAGGAACTTCTTGAAGTCGCGCTCGCCGATGAAGCAGATCCCGGTCGAGTCTTTTTTCTCGGACGTCGAGAGGCCGGCCTTGCGCGCGAGCTCGCGCAGGTCGCTCTTCAAGAGATGCCCGATCGGGAAGAGCACCTTGCCGAGCGTCTCGCGCGTGAGCGTGTAGACGAAGTACGACTGGTCTTTTCCGGGATCGACGCCTTTGAGCAGCTCGCGCTCGGGATTCGTGCGGCAGTAATGGCCGGTCGCAAGGAAGTCGGCGTCGAGCTCGAGCGCTTTTTTCAGGAACAGCTTGAACTTGATCTCGCGGTTACAGAGGATGTCGGGGTTCGGCGTGAAGCCGGCTTTGTACTCCTCGAGAAAGCTCGTGAAGACGTGGTCCCAATATTCCTTCACGAACTCGACGGAGTAATGAGGAACTCCCAGCCTGTCGCAGACGCGCGCGACGTCCTCGTAGTCTTTCGCCGCGGTGCAGGCGCCGCTCTCGTCCTTCTCGTCCCAGTTCTTCATGAAAACGCCGATGACGCGGTAGCCCTGCTCTTTGAGAAGCAGCGCGGCGACCGACGAGTCGACGCCGCCCGACATGCCGACGACGACGGTCGTTTCGGATGGTTTTTTGCCCTGGGAAAGCATTGACGGACTATAGCACAACTTGAGGATACGCCCTAAACTAGGGGGTATGAGCCGTTTCCGCAGTCGCCTGCCCCTGGCATTCGCTTTCCTGCCCCTTGCCACCTGCCTCTGGCAGGGTTGCGCCGAAACCCGCGTCGTCAACGTCGACAACTGGAACGCCTGGAAAGAGACCTGCTACGAGCTCTCGGTGAAGTACCAGGAGAAGCTCAAGATCCTGCCCTACCACCCCTTCGCCGCCCGCGGCTCCGACCGCTGCTCGTCACCCGATCCGCAGTTCACCTGGGACGTCGACGCCAAGAACTACCACATCATCGTCGCCAACTTCTTCTACCACGACGACCTCAAGGTGCGCCGGCGCGCCTTCGAGATGCTCGAGAACTGGCACTGCGATCGCGACGGCAAGTGCGGCGACCTGGCCGAGCTGCTCGATGCGCACATCAGGGCTTCGTTGCCGATTCAGAGCGAGGCTTGGAAGAAGGAGTTTCATGCGAGGCTTCGGGATTTTTGGCGGCATGTGCTCGACATCGACACGGAATAAGAGCCGTCACCCGGTATCCGGTTCCGGAACCGTTGCCGGCTCCGGAACCGCTAAGCCGCTAGCCGTTACCCATGAACGGTGGGGTGGACCAGGCGA
>JACQAX010000455.1 GCA_016194795.1 Deltaproteobacteria bacterium
CGGGATTTTTTCGGCCATCTTCGCCAGGCGAAGGCCGTCGAAGCCCTCGCGCGCGATGCCGAAGACGCGCAGGAAGTCGGCTTCCGAGATCTTGTTCCACATCTGCATCGAGCGGGGGCCGACGGCGCCGTAAATCATGCCGCGAAGCTGTTCGCGGGCGGCGCGCGCCTTGGCGCGGTCGGTGTCGGTGGGCTTCACGTCGATCGTCTTGGGATACTCGGGCGCGTACTTGCCTGTGTTGAGGAACTGGGCGATCGCGTTCTCGTACGTCTCATGACGGTCGAAGTGTTCGACGAAAAGGCGGCTCGTGTCGATGCCGACGTGGGCGGTGCCGGAGGCTGCCGCGTGCAGGCCGACGGCGCCCGGGTAATCGGAGATCAGGCTGCCCAGCATGAGCTTCGGCGTCGAGGCCGGGAGCTGCCACATCGGGGTGACGGTGAAGTCGGGGTACGCCCAGCCCGCCATGAAGTTGATGAAGCGCGCGCCCTTTGCATGCTTGATCACGCGCACGCCTTCGGCCACGCTCGCCACCGGCTTGTCGGCGTTGAGCGGGTTGGCGGTCCAGCCGCACTTCTCGATCACCTTCACGAGCTCGGCGAGCTGTTTGGTGGCAACCGGCCACACCTCGCGGTTCGGCGCCTCGCGGGCATCGAGGGGCATGTAGATGTCGACGATCTTGTTGTTGGGGATGGTGTTAGCCATGGAGCGTTTCCTTTCTTAGGGCTTTCAGATTCTTCATCAGCTGAGCATTCTCGCGGCCGAACAGGTCGTGCGCGCGCGCGTAGACCTGGTAGAGGCGGTCGAACGTGGCGCGCGCCTCGGGAACGGGCAGGTACGTGCGCACGGGAGGCTTCGTCATGCGGGTGATCGTCGTCTCGACGTCGGTGCTGCCAGTCGCGGCAAGCGCGCCGAAGATCGCCGCGCCGAGCGCGACGGCCTGGCCCGAGGCAGCGACCTTCACGGGCACGCCGGTGACGTCGGCGTAGATCTGCATGATGAGCGGGTCCTTCACGAGGCCGCCGCAGACGACGAGCTCGGTAACGGGCACGCCATTTTTGACGTGCGTGTCGACGATCGCGCGCGTGCCGAAAGCGGTGGCTTCGATGAGCGCGCGGTAGACCTCCTCGGGACGCGTCTCGAGCGTCATCCCCAGGATCATGCCGGTGAGGTTGGCGTTCATGAGCACGCTGCGGTTGCCGTTGTGCCAGTCGAGGGCCACGAGGCCGCTTTGCCCGGCCTTGAGCGCCGCGGCCTTGGCCGAGAGCTCGTCGAACGGAGTATCCATGAAGTGCTTCGAGAACCAGCCGAAGATGTCGCCGACGGCCGACTGGCCCGACTCGTAACCGTGGAAGCCGGGGATGATCCCGTCCTTCACCACGCCTGCGTAACCGTCGAACAAGTGCAGCTCGCGCGAGAGCGCCATGTGGCAGGTCGACGTGCCCATGATCAGGCAGAGCGGCCCTTCGCGGTACACGCCCATGCCCGCGACGCCGCTGTGGGCGTCGATCGTCGCGGCCGAAACCGGCGTGCCCTCGATGAGCCCGCTTTTCGCGGCGAAGGCCTTCGTCACGCGGCCGGCGACGGCGCCGGGTGCGACGATGTTGGTGAGCCACTTGTCGCGAAGACTTGAAAGCTTCGGGTCGAGCGCCGTCAGGAATTCCTGCGACGGAAAGCCGAGCTCCGAGTTCCACAGGCCCTTGTAGCCGGCCGCGCACGAGTTGCGCGTGAACTGGCCGGTGAGCTGGTGGACGATCCAGTCGCCCGCGTCGATGACGTAGTCGGCGGCGGCGTAAACCTCGGGCGCGTGCGTGGCGAGCTCCCAGCACTTCGGCAGCATCCATTCGCTCGAGACCAGGCCGCTGTAGTACTTCAGGAACTTCTCGCTGCGCTCGGCGGCCACGCGGTTGACCGCGTCGGCTTCGGGCTGGGCCGCATGGTGCTTCCACAGCTTCACCCACGAGTGCGGGTTCGAGCGGAACTTCTCGAGCTGCATGAGCGGCGTGCCGTCTTTCGTGATCGGCAGGATCGTGCACGCCGTGAAATCGACGCCGATGCCCACGATGTCGCGGGCGTCGACCTTCTCGAGCACCTTGGCGACCGCCTTGAGCGCGCCGTCGAGGTAATCTCCGGGGTGTTGCAAGGCGAAGTCCGGGGGAAGTTCCTTCGACCCGCCCGGCAACACCCGTGAGATCACGCCATGGGAATAGGGCACGACGGCTTCGGCTGCTTCAGTGCCGTCCGTGCAGTCGACGACGAGCGCCCGAACGGATTCGGTGCCGTAGTCGAGCCCCAGGGCGTAGCGACGATTTCTCTTTCCGCTCACAGCCATTCCCCGCCTTTGTCGACGTTGGCTTTGGTGAAGACGTGCGAGCGGAGCGTGATCTCCTTGGGAAGCGTTTTTCCCGAGAGTACGGAGAGCGCACCTTCCACCGCTTCGCGGCCGCCGGTGGGGTATTCGAAGCTCGCCTCGAGAATGCCCTGCTTAACGTACATACGGCCCTCTTGAGGCAAGCCGTCGATCCCGACGAAGAGCATCTTCTTCTCGCGGCCGGCGGCCTTCGCCGCCAGGTAGGCGCCGTGCGCGCCGGGATCGTTGTGCGCGTAAACGACGTCGAGCGCCGGGTTCACGGCCAAGGCCGATTCCATCTCTTTGCGGGCTGCCGGTTCGAGCCACTTCATGTCGGCGTCGAAGACGACGTCGACGGGCGCGCCCTTGATGCCCTCGCGGAAGCCGGCGTTGCGATCGTTGGTGGACGTAAAGTTGCGAAGCTGAAGAACACCAAGGGCGTCGTCCTGGTGTTGCGCGGCAGTCAAGTCGGCCTGGAAGCATCGATCGACCTGAGCGGGCTGCAAATTTCGCTGAAGTAGCGACGGCGGATGAACCACGATCTCGCATGTGGCGAAGTTGTGGCGCGTAAAACCAGACCCCTTGAA
>JACQAX010000451.1 GCA_016194795.1 Deltaproteobacteria bacterium
CCGCCGTCGTGCGCTTCGGCGAGACGCTCGCCTGCGAGCTCGAGGACCATGGCATCACCGTCAACTCGGTCGCCCCCGGAGCCGTCAACACGGCGATCACCGACGCCATTCTCAAGGCCGGCCCGCAGAAATCGGGCAAAGCGCTCTACGAGAAGACGCTCAAGCAGAAGGAATCGGGCGGCACGCCCCCGGGCAAGGCCGCCGCGCTCGTGTCGTATCTCATGAGCGACCTGTCGGCGCCGGTCAACGGCCGGCTGATCTCGGCAGTCTGGGACGACTGGGCCTGCCTGCACGAGAACCGCGACGTCCTCGACCGCAAAGACCTGCTCACGCTCCGGAGAATGGTGCCGTGAAGGTCGTCATCTTCGGCGCCGGTCTCATCGGAAAAAAACGCGGCCTGCAGCTGGCCCCGCACGAGCTCGTCGGCATCTTCGATCCCGACCAGGCGCGCGCCAAGGCGCTCGCCGCCGAGCTCAAAACAAAGGCGTTCGACAACGAGGCCGCCGCGCTCGGCGCTCCGTCCGACGTCGCGATCGTCGCCGTCACGAACAACGCGCTCACGCCCGTATCGGTAAAGGCGCTCGAGGCCGGCCGCCACGTGCTCGTCGAGAAGCCCGCGGCCCTCAGCCTGGCCGAGCTTTCGCTGCTCGAAGCCGCATCCCGTCGGACGGGTCGCGCGGTCAAGGTCGGCTTCAACCACCGCTTCCACCCGTCGCTGCTGAAGGCGCGCGAGCTCGTCGACTCGGGCAGGATGGGGCCGCTCATGTTCCTGCGCGCGCGCTACGGCCACGGAGGCCGGCTCGGCATGGAGAAGGAGTGGCGCTTCGACCCGAAGCTCGGCGGCGGCGGCGAGCTCATCGACCAGGGCGTCCACCTGCTCGACCTCATCCACTGGTTTTTCGGCCCCCTGCCGCTGCAGTCGTCGCTCGTGCGCACGAACTTCTGGCCGGCCGAGGTCGACGACAACGCCGTCCTCACCTGCGCCGCCGAGGAAGGCGAACAATGGGCGACCTTCCACGTGAGCTGCTCGGAGTGGAAGAACACCTTCTCGCTCGAGCTCTACGGCAGGACCGGCAAGATTCTCGTCACCGGGCTCGGCGGCTCATACGGCAAGGAGACGCTCACCTACTACCAGATGCAGCCCGAGATGGGGCCGCCCCCGTTCGAAACCTTCGAGTTCGAAGGCGCCGACCGGTCCTGGGAGCTGGACCTGAAAAACCTCGTCGACCACGTCGAGAAAAAGACCCCGCTGCTCGGCGACCTCGCGAGCGCGCGCTACTGCCTCGAGCAGGTCACCGCCGCCTACCGGGCTAACGGATACCTGAATCTGCCATGCAATGCGTGATCCTCGCCGGAGGGCTCGGCACTCGGATGAAAGCGGTAAGCGGCGACCTGCCGAAGGCGCTCCTGCCCGTGGGGCCTCGCGCCTTCATTGACTGGCAGCTCCAGTGGCTCAAGCGCCTGGGAGTGACCGAGGCGATCCTGGCGCTCGGGCACGGCGGGAAAGAGATCCAGGCCCATCTCGAGAAAAGCCCCGATCGCGCGCTTTTCCCGGCGCTCGCCTATCGCTTCGACGGCAAGGAGTTCCTCGGTACGGCCGGCGCGATCCGCAACGTCGCCGACGCGCTCGCCGACGACTTCCTCGTCACCTACGGCGACTCGTTCCTGTTCGTCCGCGCGAGCGACCTCTTCGAGGCGCACCGCCACGCGGGCAAGGGCGTGACCTTTTCCATCTTCCACAACAAGGGGGCCGGCGACACGAGCAACGTGATCTTCCGCAACGGCGGCATCGTGCTCTACGACAAGCTCAAGGTCACGAGCGCGATGGACCACATCGACTACGGCATGTTCGCCGTTCGGAAGAAGTACTTCCTCGAGCACGTGCCGCCCGGGAAGTCGGATCTCGCGCCGTTCCTCACGGCGGCGAGCCGCGCGGGCGAGATGGCGCCGTTTCTCGCGCACGAGATCTTTCGCGAGATCGGCTCGCCTGCCGGCTACGAGGGCCTCCGCCGCCTGCTCGAGGAAAACGGCCACGACCTCGCGCGCCTCGAAAAGAGGATCCAGTGAAGCGCCTCGCGGCCTGGACGACGCTCGAGGCGATTCTGGGCTGCGCGGTCATCGCGATGCTCTCGTCCTACGCCTACTACTTCCTTCTGCTGCCCCAGAGCTGGAGCCTGCGCGACGACTACCTGTTCGTGACGAGCTGGGGCGCTCCGGGCGCGAACCCCTGGCAGCTCGGGCGCGACTACCTCGCCGGCATCATGTCGACCGGGCGCTTTCAGCCCGTCGACGTGCTTTCGCGCGTCCTCCACTACGGCTATTATCCCGTCACCCCGCGCGCGTTCCATTTCAGCCTGTTCGCCCGCGCGTGCTGCGCGCTCGTCGCGACCGTCGCGTTCCTCGACGCGCTCAAGCTCGACCGCGCGCGCATCCTCCTCGCGCTCGCCCTGCTTCTGGTGAGCCAGTCGTTCAAGGAGTGGCTGACGACGGCGACGGTCTCGGAGACGTGGGCCACCGTTTTCTTCGTGGCGTCGCTGGCGCTCTACGCGCGCGGCCGGCGCTGGCTCGCGCTGCCGGCGTTCGCCCTGTCGTTCTGCTCGAAGGAGAGTTTTTTCGTGCTCTGCGCGGCGTTTCCGCTGCTCGAGCTGGGGCTGGCCGGCTCGGCCAGACTGCGCCAGCCCTCGCGCTGGAGGCGCTACGCGCCCTCGCTGGCGAGCGTCGCGCTCGCGGCCGCCTTCGTCGTCTTCATCAAGACGCTTCCGGCGAAGTACACGGCGAGCCTTTCGCTCGCGAAGCTCCTGCACGCGGCGCCCGTCCTGAAATCGTTCGTCCTTCCCCCGGTGAAGAGCTTCGGCCCCGCCCTCCTCCTCGTCTGCCTCGGCCTGCCGACGAGCGCGGCGGCGCTCTCGCGACAGGAGCGCGCGCTGGCCTACGTCGGCCTGTATGTCGTCGTGGTCTTCACGCTCTTCATCAACGCATGGGGGCCGTTCGACGCCTGGTTCTACCTGCATCTCGTGATCCCGTTCGGCTGGGCGTTCTTTCTCGCCGCGCTCTGGCGCCCGCGGGGCGGCGTTTTCGAGACGCTCATGGCGCTCGCGTTTTTCGCCTTCTCCACCGTGGCGTCGACCAACGGCGCCCGCAACTTCCACAACTATCTCGCCTTCGCCAAAACCGCGGCCGAGGCCGTCTGCGACGACGCCGCGGCCATGCCCGCGCTCCGCGCTTACACCAACTGCGCCGAGGGCGGCGACCAGCTTACGGCGTATCTGCGTCTTCCGCCCGAGCGGGGCGGCCCCTCGAGCGGTGCGTGCGCCCGGACGCCCGAGATCCGGTACGTCGGCGCCGGCGGCACCGTTCCGGCGGAGGCCGCCCGCGCGCCAAGCGATCTGGTGCTCAGCTCGCGCTGCGATCCGTTCGATCAGGCAAGCCTCCCGAAGGCCGCGCGGCGGCTCACGTTCGACGCCTGGACCCTCGTCAAGATCCGCCAGTAGCCCCGCGCGTCGGCTGCAAGGCACGCCCCTTGCTTCTCTTCCGGTCGATCACGGGAGGCGAAAAAATGGGAATCATAGGCTGGATCGTTTTCGGTTTCGTCGTTGGCCTGCTCGCGCGCGCGATTACGCCGGGCAACGACTCGATGGGTTTCGTGGCGACTTCGATTCTGGGCATCGTCGGCGCGATGGTCGCCGGTTGGCTCGGGACGGCGCTGGGATGGTACGAGCGTGATTCGGCGACCGGGATCATCTCGGCCACGATCGGCGCGATCATCGTTCTGTTCGTCTATCGCGCCGCGACCGGACGCCGGCTCGGCGGCAGAGGCTCCACGTCCGACCGCGACCGCTTCGCGGCCTAGGTCTTAAGCGAGAACGGCGTGAAGTCGGTGTCGTAATCGTAATAGTCCTCGTGCTCGGCCTTCTTCAAGAACGCGACGACCTTATAGGTCAGCGGAGTGAAGACGACCTCGCACAGGACTTTGAGGCAGTAGTTCGAGATCATCACCTGCACGACGAGCTCCTTCGACCACACGCCGAGAAAGGCGACGGGGTAGAAGATGAGCGAGTCGACGAGCTCGCCGACGATCGTCGAGCCGACGGTGCGCACCCAGAGGTGGCGGCCCTGCGTCCAGATCTTCATCTTGGCGAGCGTGTACGAGTTGGCGAACTCGCCGGCAAAGAACGCGACGAGCGAGCCGAAGACGATGCGCGGGGTCGCGCCAAAGCACGTCTCGTAGGCCGCCTGCCCCCGCCAGC
>JACQAX010000050.1 GCA_016194795.1 Deltaproteobacteria bacterium
GCCGCAGGAAAGCGGCCGCACCTGCGCCTGAAACGCCCCCGAGTTGCAAAGGCCGAACTGGGCCAGCGCCTTTTCGCGCGGCCCCTTGGCGGCCGCGTCAAGCAGGTACTGCCGCACGACGTTCGGGTTGTCGGCGATCAGCTGCTCGACGGGCCTCGTGCAGGTTCGTCCCACCTTGTCGGCGGCGTCGACCGCCATCTTGAAGCGCACGCGCCTGAGCTCGTCCTTGAGATCTTTCATCTTCGGGCTCGAGAAATTCGAGAGCAGGATGTCGGCCACTCTCGCGGCGCCCAGGGTCGAGTCGGGCTTTACGACGTCGTCGAAAGGCGGAATGTACTGAACGCCTTTGAAGTCGCCTTTGATGAACTTTTCGTACTGCTCTTCGCGCAGCCCGTTGTACGAGGTGCTGAGCGCGTGAAACAGGTCCATTCCCTCGTCACTGAGCCGCGGCGCATACTTGTTGTCGTTGAATAGAACGGGGTGGGTGCTGCGCAGCTTGAAGAGCACCTTGTTGATCGACCGGCACTCGAGGCTCGGAGCGATCATGCTGGTTCCGCTCGCGCAGCCGTACTGAGTCGCCGCGCGCAGATAATACGACGCCACCACCATCGTCGAGGTCAGGTTCTCGTCGGTGACCTGCGCGACCACGATCGACGCGCGATCGGCGTCGCGCTTGCTCAGCCCCGCCGTGGTGAGCTTGGCGTACTGAGCGGCGTCCAGGGGCTTGCCGGCGTCGAAGGTCGATCCTTTTCCGTAAGGCAGCCCGTCGATGAGCTTCTCTTCGTCCGAGAGCGGCTCACCCGCTTTTCCCAGGCACGCGAAAGCCGGAATCGAACGCCCGCCGTTTTTGAAGTCACCACCGTCGTACGCCCAGCGCTTGAGCGCGGCGTACTCGTAGACCTTGCGGCGAATGCCGAGCTCGAACTCGCCGAGCGCCGCGGTCCTGAAGATCTCGCGCATCGACTTCCGTGCCGTCGCGGTGAGCGTCGAAGGGTTGACGCCGCAGGCGACGGCCAGGCTTTCTTCGAGCGACTTGTCGTCGCAGGTGAAGTTGAACGAGTCGAAAGCCTCCGCCTCGGAGGTGCAGAGATACCCGTACCCGGCGCGCGCGTTGCCGTAGCTGCCGCCGCCGTAGATGGGGATCGCGGGCGCCGAGTGGCCTCCCGGGATCATGGGGTTGGCCAAGCCCTTGTGCGCCAGGGCGCGGGGTGAAACGGCCACCAGCAGGCTGAAAACCAACGAAAGGCGGGTAAGGGTTCGCATCGGGAAAAATCCTATCATTGTTCTTCGCGAATCGCAGGCGGAGGAGCCGTTTTTTTGCCACGCGCAAGCGGGTACCGCGGTGTAGTGAAATCCAGCCAGCGGGACCGCGGGCTCACGTTTTTTTCCTGAATCCGTAGCGAAATCCCTGCAGGATTTTCGGCCCGCCTCGTGCAGGGCGTAAGGCTATTATGATCAGAGCCGGCATCCTGTTTCTCGTCGTCGCCTGCATCCTGCTCACCCCGAGCGCCACGAGCCGCGAAGATGAAGGGGGCAAGTCGCGCGCGTTCGCCTTTCCGAGGCTGATCGGAGCCGTGCCGGCGCGCGTGCGCGTCCGGCTGAAGGTGCTGCGCTCGCGGCGCGTGGGCACCGCCCAAACGTACGTGGTGTCGGGTGGTGGGAGGCTCGACGAGCGCCTCGTGCGGGCCGGTTACGATTTACGCGCCTGTGGGGAAAAAATCGTCTGCGGCCATGCGATCGCCGATAGTGCGGCGAACCGCACGCAGGAAGCCGCTGTTTTGCTTGGCCTCTCGTACCGGTTTTAGGAGCGTGAGCCTCAGGCCGGGCGTTTTTTCCGAGGCTTGACCTGGTCGGGCAGACTGTCGGTGCGCGGGGTCATGAGGATGAGGAGCGTGCATTTGTCTTTGGGCGCCGGGTCGGAGTTTCCCTTGAACGGCATCGAAAAAAAATCCCGCTCGATGCGCGCCAGCCTGCCGACGAGCTCCTGCTGCTGGTCTTTCGTGAGGATGCGCGTGGTGAGCGTGCGGTGGACCCGGCGCGCCTGGATGGCTTCGGGGGTGAGCCGCGGGGCCATGTCGTCCACCGCTTCGCGCAGCATGTGCATGCGGATCTTCTGCCACGCCTCGGTTTTCGGGAAGTGGATGTGGCGCTTGACGAAGCGAAAGCCTCGCCCCTTCCAGTCGACGGCGATGCGCTCGTCCTCGACCCAGCGGTCGAGATGGGTTTTCACGAACGCCTTCACGGCGGCGTCGCTCTCGAGGCCGAGCTCTTCGAAGGGCAGCGGGTCAGGGTAGCGGGTGGCGATTCCGATGACGAAGTCGATGAGCCAGGGCTTCGCCTCGACCAGCTTGCGCTCGGAAGCATCGAAGACCCAGGTGTTGTCGACCTCCTGCAGCGGAATCGAGTTGGAGTCGATGCGGCGTTCGCCTTCGGCTCGCGGAGCCGCCCCGGCGGGCCAGCCCTCGACGGGCGTCGAGCTGAGGGACGCGACGCGCGCCTTCAGCGACTCGGAGCCGAGCTTTGGAAGCATCCACGCGACAAGCGCCGGCATCGGGTCGACTTTGAGGAAGCCCGCCACCTCCTCGATGACGTTGGGCGGCGCCTCCTTGATGCCGCGCTCGTAGCAGGAATACACGCTGTACGAGAACGAGAAGCCGTTTTTGCCGGCCTCGTAAAACTCGAGCAGCGAGCGAAAGTGGGGCGTGCGCCATCCCCTCAAGACCTTTCCCAGCTCGCTGTATTCCGGCTCGACGCGCATGAGCAATCTCCCTGTTTTTCGTTTCGTAAAACGGAGAACAGGCCTTGAGCGTGCGCGGCAGAATCTGCCGCGCACGCCCGTGGCCCGTCAGATCGCGGCTTCCTGGCCGGCGTCGGACCCGGAGCTTCTCATCCAGATGCCGTCGCGCTTCTCGGAGAAGCCGGTCGGGGCCGAGCGGCTCTCCTCCTCGAGCAGCGGCGAGCCGCTCGAGCGGGCGCCGTCGAGCAAGGCGATGCCGCTCATCGCCTTCCGGGCGTTGGCGAGCGCCGAGCGCTCGTCGTCCGGCGCGCGCGCGACGATGGTCACCGTGAAGTCGCTTGCGAGCGTTGCCGCAAGACCGCCGTGCGTCGGCCAGATATCCGACTGGATGTTGGTGAGCTTCACGCGGAACGTGCCGCCGGTGGCCGCCGTCTTCGTCCGAAGCGCGGGTACCGTCAGGCTGCGCTGCGAGGCGTTCAGGTCGCCCAGAGCGTAGTCCGGGTTCTTGCTGCTCGCGCCGCTCTCGTCGGTCAGCGAGATCGTCTGCAGCCAGCGATGGGCATAGTTCATGTTCTCGTGGCGGGCCCGCTGCGTGACCGTTCCCGAGGCGGTCACGGTGACCTCGGCATTGGCCGGCATCTTCGGGCACGAAAGCTCGATCGGCACCATATAGGCGAGGTCGAGCGAGCCGCCGAACTCCGTCGCGGGCTTGATCTGGCACACGAGGCATTCGTTGTTGGCGCTGCACTTCGAGCAGCCCGGGATGTCGCAGCCGTTGGTGGGCATCTCGAGGTCGGCGAGCGTGACGTCGAAGTCGACGCAGTTCTTGGCGACGTCCTTGCCGTACGATTTCTCGCAGAGCTCGGCGCGGCGATCGAGGGCCTGAAGCGTGGCCTTGTGCTCCTGCTGCAGCTTCCGGTAAAGCTTGCGCTTGCTCGCCGGCATGTCGTCGTACTTGATCGAGCGTTCAGCGTCCAGGATTTCGGAGAGCTGGTCGATCCTGTCGTAAAGCTTCATGCGGGCCTTCTCGTATTCGGCGATCTTGCGCACGCGCAGGGGCGGCTCCTGCCCGCCGACCGCGTCGAAGATCGAAGTCGAAAAGGTCTCTACCGAGTAGCCGTTCGCGAGCGTGATGCCCTTGAGGTACTTCACGACCGTGCTTTGAAACTCGGAGAGATTGTAGGTGGAGGGGATGACGTCGGCCGCGTCGACCACGCCCGTGCCGCCCACGAGCTTGATCTGCACCGAGAGGTTCGAGGACGAGTTGAGCTCGCTCATCGACTGCTGGTACTTGGCCTTGGCTTCCACGCTACCGGTCACGCCCGAGGCGGCGAGCCGGATGGCCGCGCCGATCTGCTCTTTCTGCGCGCTGGAGGCGTTCTTGAGCGTATACACCGCGTAGACCATCGCGCTTTTGCCGTAGCGCGCGTTGACCTCGGCCGAGAAGCCGAGCTTCTGCGCAAGCTCGCGCTCGCTTCGCACCTCCTGGATGTCGATGCTCGTGGCGTTCTGCATGTTGTCATGCACGTCGCCCGGACGAACGTTTTCGGCGCATTGGATCTTCTTGTTCTTCACCGCGCTGGGATCGAAATTCGAGCCGATCGCCTGGGGCGCCCCGGGCGGCAGCTGCAGGCTGTCGTCGCCGGCCTGGGCCGGCAGGGTCGAGAGCAGCGCGATCGAGACGAGGCCGTAAACCACTTTTCCAAAAGATACGTTTTTCATGTGAACTCCTTGGAGAGAGATACTTCAAACTCCATGCCGCAAAGCGTCAAAATATTGTTCAGTTGTTCTAACGTGTTAGGAAACCCCTCTTTTTAGAACAGTGAAAAACTTTTCTACACCCAGTAAAATTTAGTCAATTTGAAGAACGTTTTTCGTATCGAAAAACACCGGCCGGACCAGCAACCAGCCGAAAGTTTTTGGCTCGTCTGTCGCGGCTTACGATGCTAGTTTCGCGGCATGAGTGACGAAGAGATGAAAAAAGAGCTCGAGCTTTTGCGAGCCGAGAACGCCGCCCTGAAGAAAACCTCCGCCAAGGGCCTTTCGCTCAAGGTCAGCGAGAAAGGCGGCCTTTCGATCTACGGGCTAGGCCGTTTTCCGGTAACTCTCTATAAAGAGCAGTGGAAGAAGCTGCTCGACATGTCCGACGACATTCGCGCGTTTATGCAAGCCAACGACGCGCAGCTCAAGACGAAAGAGTAGCCCTGCTCCAGCGCCTGCTGCGCGAAAAAGGCCACTCGTTCGGGAGTGCTCGGCACCTGATTTGCTTGGCCTCTGGGGCATATGGCTCAAAATCAGCAAAAGCGCCAAAGCGACGAAAAGCAGACCGAGGACCACGTCAGCAAAGAGATGGCCAAGCGGCGCGCCCGCGCCCGCATGCTCAAGGAGAAGAACCGCGCCCGCTCGATAAACAAGTGAGCGGCTGCCGGCACTGAGCTCATCGAAGGAAGAGGTTTAATTTTCGGCACCCCTGGGTATGCTTGAAGGCGTGTCTGAAATCGCGAAAAGACAGCTTTCGTTCAAGAAGGGCGACATCCTGTTTCGGGAAGGCGAGCCAGGAGACCTCTTCTATTTCGTCATCGCGGGCAGCGTCGGGATTTTCCACGACTACGATGGCCGTAAGCTGCCGTTGGCCGTCATCGAGAAAACGCAGGCCGTCGGCGACCTCTCGGTCATCAACAAAAGCGTTCGCTCGGCGACGGCGGTCGCGCTTACCGATCTCGTCGTGA
Organism: Deltaproteobacteria bacterium; assembly: GCA_016194795.1. GTDB lineage: Bacteria > Bdellovibrionota > UBA1018 > UBA1018 > UBA923 > JACQAX01. The sequence goes on from JACQAX010000050.1 coordinate 5,467, forward strand.
TCCCGGTTCAGCGCGAGAGCGTCGACGAGCAGCTCGGGCTCTCGCCCCGCTGGTTTCGGATTCCCCTCGCGAAGCTCGAAAAGCACCATGTCCTCGGCGAGATGTCGGTGGTCGACGGCAAGTGCCGCTCCGCCACGGCGGTCGCGCTCTCCGACGCCGAGCTGATGAAGATCACGAAGAAGGGGTTCGACGATCAGCTCGCGCAGCAGCGGCTCTGGTTTCGCGCGCTGATTCAGACGCTCGTGAGCCACCTGCGGCACGCCGACGAGATGATCGCCCGAAGCGGGGTGCACGACGACGCGCTCGCTTCGTCGGTGCAGGACGTTTATTCGGATCCCGTGTTTCGCTTTCGAGGCGCGCGGGAGGCGCAGCAGCCGCGGACGGTGGTTTCGGGTTCGGGCGTTCCCGCCGTTGACGCGACCCGGACGCGGGTCAAGGGTGTCGGCGAGAGCGAGGACGCGCCTGCCACGACGGTCGCGGGCGATGGAGGAAAAGATCTCGTCGACGGCACGGAGACCCTCGTGAAAGGCGGGGCGACGACCGAAAAGCCCAAGCTCGTTCGGATCAACAGCAAGCATCGGACGGCGCTGGTGTGCGATCCCGACCCGGAGTTTCTCGCGAAGATCTCGGAACGGCTGGCGAAGGCCAAGATCGGCGCGGTCACCTGCAGCGCGGTGGACCAGGCGCAGGCCAAGCTGGCGAACCAGAAGTTCGGCTGCGTGCTCATAAACCTGAGGGTCAAGAAGGGAAGCCCCGAGAAGCTCGTTCGCCGGATTCGCTACCTTGAAAAGAGCGGCGACGAGCATCTGCGCGTCTTCATGATCGTGGCGGACGAGGACGCGCGGGACATCGAGTCCTTTCGCAGCGCGCTCGACGGAACGTTTTCACCGGAGCTCGGAGCGGTGGCCATCGCCGAGCAGCTGACGCAGATGTTTCCGCTGAGCTGAGCGGCTCAGCCGCGTGAATCGATGCTGCGGGCGACGAGCGAGCGCAGCCGATCGGCCGATAGGGTGCGGCTTTTCACGCCGTGCTTCTCGCGCAGCCGGCGGGTGGCATAGGGCCCGACGCGGTAGAAGTCGCGGACGATCTCGAGGTCGCGCTGGATGGGGGCGTACATGAAGCGCGGGATGTGCTCGTTCTCGAGGAGACGGGAGGTGAGCGTGTCGAGGAGGCGCCTGCTCCGCCCGGAGAGAAAACCGTCGAGCTCGGCCGACCATTCCGGCGGAAACCCGATCGTGTACGAGTAGGGCGGCGAAACGCGCGTGATGCGCGCCGGAAACGAGAAACGGGGCTTGGCCGTGGTGGCGGCATGGATCAGGCGCAGGAGGGCGGTGTAGCCTGACTTCGTCTTGCGGCGATGCTTGTAGCAGCCGAACAGGCGGTACTCGGGCAGGTCGACGCTCGTGAGCTTGAGGTGCAGGCGCGAGCGCTCGAGCCTCGTGCCGATGAAGAGGTAGCGCTCGTCGTAGCTGCCGGCCACGTTGAACGGCGGCTGCACCGCGCGAATGAGCTCGCTCTCGCGCTCGAGCGCCGCCGCCTCGCTGCGATGGAGCTCGTAGCTGATCTCCTCGGCTCGTTCGAGCATCTCGAGGGTGCTCTCGGGGGCCGCGCCGGGCTTGGCGTTCCTGTATTGAAGCAGGCGCCGGCGCAGGTTCTTCGCCTTGCCGATGTAGAGCACCTCGCGCGCGCTATCGAGGAAGAAGTACACCCCGGGCTCTTGGGGCAGCTCCTTGAAGAAGGGTTCTCCGAGCTTCTGGTGCAGGGGATTCTCGTAACGAAAGCTGAACGCGGGTTTTTTCGGCATGAGCGCGCGAAATAGCAAAATCCCGCGCCGCGCGGCAAGGGCGCAATGCTCGTGTCAGGCGGCCGCGCCCTTTTTCTCGGCGCCGACGCCGAGCAGCTTCAGCAGCTCTCGATTGAAGGCGGGCAGGTCGTCAGGCTGGCGGCTCGTGACGAGATTGCCGTCGACGACCACCTGCTCGTCGACCCATTGGGCGCCCGCGTTGCGCAGGTCGTCCTGGATGGTGTGGTAGCTCGTGAGCTTGCGTCCCTTGGCCAGACCGGCGGACGCGAGAATCCAGGGCGCGTGGCAGATGACGGCGGTGGGCTTGCCGCTTTCGATGAACGACTTCACGAAGCGCTGCACCTTCGGCTCGATCCGCAGGGTGTCGGCATTGAGGGCGCCGCCGGGCAGAACCAGCGCGTCGAACTCGTCGGGGCTTGCCTCGTCGAGCGTTCGGTCGACGTTGATCTTGATGCTTTTGTCGTGGTGCTTGAACGCCTGGATGTCGCCGCGCTCGAGCGAGAGCACCTCGACCGAGGCGCCGCTGTTTTGCAGGGCCTGCAACGGGGAGGTCAGCTCGGTTTCCTCAAAGCCGTCCCCGGCGAGGATGGCGACGCGCTTTGGCTTGGTCGAGACGTCGGCCGGCACCGGGTGTTTCTTGTTCTCCATGCCTTCAGAAGATGCAGAAGAGATGCCAGGCTCGAGGCCTGGCGCTTGTCCGGTGCCGCCGCTTGCGCGCATCAGAGCGTGCGCAGGCCGATGCCGGTGAGCGGCGGGCGCGCGGGTTTTTCCGGCGTGCTGTCCGGCGCGCTTTGAGGGGCGCTGGCGGCGCTCTGCTGCGATTGATTTTCGAGAAGCACTCCCAGTGGAGAGCTCGGGCGCGAGGCCATCGCGTTCGCGCTGGCGAGAAAAGCGCCGAGTCCCGAGAGGGCCGTGATTCCGAGGGCGAGGATTTTGGTTTTGCCGGTGTTCATTTGTGAAGTTCCTTTTTTGATGTCGGGCTCGAAGCATTCGAGCCGCTGCTGCAGGAGTGTTTAGCAACCGACGTGCCAATGCCTGAGCTGCGCTTTCGTGCTCGCGCGCGGCTCGGCGCGCGGGATTCCGGCGACGGGTCGGCCGGATTCCCGGCGGGTGCCGAAGCGCCGGCGGATTTCAGGAGCCGACGAGGGCTTGCAGCGCGATCGAGAGCGCGCCGCCGCCGGGGATCAGCAGCCACACCGGGATTTTCGTGAAGAGCGCGAGCAGCAGGGCGCCACCGCCGACGACCGCGGCCAGCGTATGGGTGCCGCCGACGGCCGGCGCGGCCGCGAGGCGCGCGACGGTCACGAGGATCGAGCCGATCACCGCTCCGACCGCGAAGAGCACGAAGCGGCGGGTGTACGGCGAGTTCCCGAGCTTTCGTTCAGCGATCGGAAACCAGGTGAGGATGTTGAAGAAGCCGGGGAAGAACACGCCAGCCGTCGCGACCGCGGCGCCCACGAGGCCCGCGACTTTGTAGCCGATGAAGGTCGACGTGATGAGCACCGGGCCCGGGGTGATCTGCCCGAACGCGAGCGCGTCCATGAACTGCTGGTTCGTCAGCCAGTGGTGCGTGTCGACGACGTCGTGCTTGAGGAGCGGGACGACGGCAAGACCGGTGCCGAAGACGACGAAGCCCGCCTTGAGGAAGACGCCGACGAGCTTCGTGAGGATGCCGAGCGACGCGCCGGACGAGCCGACGAGAAAGGCCGGCAGCGCGAAGGCGGCGAGGTTTCTCTTCTTGTCCGGGCCGAGCTCGCTCAGCTTGAGGAGCAGGGCCCCGAGGATCCCGGAGCCGATGATCACGAGCGGCTCCATCGACGGTCTCAACGCCGTGAGGGCCGCCGCGACCGCGGTCACGACCCAGAAGACCGCGTCGCCGCGGTAAGGCTTCGCCAGGCGCCAGACGCTTTCGGTGATGACGCCGAGCGCGGCCGCCTGCATCCCGAAGAGCAGCGGCTTGCTCCACGCCAGCGCCTCCACCGACGTGTAAAACGCGCCGAGCGCGAGCATCATGAAAAACGACGGCGCGATGAGGCACGTGCCGGCGACGATGCCGCCGAGCCTTCCGCCGCGCACGCTTCCGAGATAGATCGCCGTCTGCGTCGCCGTCGCGCCCGGTAGCGCCTTGATGAGCGCGAGCGCCTGCCCGAACCTCTCGTTCGAGATCCACTTGCGCCCCTCGACGAGGTCTTTCTGATACGCCGCCATGAGGGCGAGCGGGCCCCCGAAGCCGAGGAAGCCCAGCTTCAGGAAGTACGACGCGATTTCCGTAAGCCGTGAGCGGCGCCCTTGGGGGCCCTCAACAAGCCGTGCGCCGGTGTCCGAGCGCTTTTCCTTGGTAGCTGCCATTTTCGAGCATCGCTTTCTTGAGGGCGTTCATCGGCTCAAAGCGTAGCGCGGACCAGGCCGGTCCGACAAGCTCCGTCGGATGGCTCGAGAGCGCATGCGTGCGCTCGACGTGGATGGAGGGGTCGAGGTGCTCGAGGAAGGCCATCGCCATCTCGTTGAACCCGTCCATCGAAAGCAGCGGCCAGGGCTCGCGCGCGTAACGTTCGGCCAACAAGGTGTCTTTGAGCACCATGAGCTGGTGGATCTTCACGCCGTGCACGCCGAGGCGGCTCATCGTGCGGGCGGCTTCGATCGCATGCTCGATCGTGTCGCCGGGCGCGCCGAACATGAGATGGACGCTGACGCTCAGGTTGGGAAAGCGGAGCGCGCGCTCGACGGCGTCCAGGCCTTCCGCGACCGAATGGCCGCGCTCGTAGAATTCGAGGGCCTCGTCGCGCAGGCTTTGCAGCCCGAGCTCGAGGCTCACGTAGCGCCCGCCGCGGCCGTAGCCGTTGAGCAGCTGGAGCACGTCGCCAGGCA
>JACQAX010000434.1 GCA_016194795.1 Deltaproteobacteria bacterium
GCCGCTTTCGCGGAGAGGGCGAGGAGCAAAAACGCCGTGGCGAGCGCGAGAAGCGGTTTGGTCACGTTCAGTTTCGGGGTTTTTTGTAGCGCTTCGAAAGCGCGCGGGCCAGCGGGCCGAGCGCGACGCGCCCGGCGGCCGCGGCGCGCGGCATGCGCGCGAGCGCGACGGCGATCGGCGGGCTTACGCGGTAGTAGGTCGCGACGAGCGCCCGTCCCGGAACGCTCGAAAGCAGCGCCTGGTCGCGGAAGGCGCGCAGCGTTTCGACTTCCTCGGAGGCCGGCCCGAAGACGGCTCCGGCGATGAAGCATTTCGCCAGGCGCGAGCGCAGGATCGTGTGCGTGCTCTTGAACTCTTCCTTGTGGACGCACTTTTCCGAGGCGATGTAACGGCGCATGGCTTCGGAGGCGAGGATCAGGTGCGGTCGGTCGGCCGAGAACTCGTAGAACTTGTTGAGCGCCTGCCGCATCTCGACGGTCTTGCCCTTCATGCGGTCGTAGATCTTGGACAAGTCCCAGTAGATGCCGGCGATCAGCAGTATTTCGCCCGCCTCTTTCGTGCCGTCGAAGAGCGCCGGCGTGAGGCCGTTCGGCGCCACGCCGTGGTGCTTCTCGAGGATCATGATGTACTCGCGGAAGGTGCGCAGCGACTCGGGGAACTTCGACTCCTCGTAGAGCGCCATCGCCCTCTTCGCGATCCCGATGCGTCGTTTCCACGACTCTCGCTGCGCCTGCTGCTGCTGCTTATCGAAAGCTTCCTGGATGCTCTTGCGCACCTTGCTCGAGAAGCGCTTCGAGGCGCATTTCTCGCAGATGAAGATGCCGTTCACGTCCTTGAGCTTGAGGTTCGAGCCTTTGCACGCCGGACAGTCGCCGGTCTGCGAGAAGTCGGCTGGGTCTTCACTGAAATCTGGTTCTTCCGGCTTGGCCATCCAGAGGCCATTATAGTGTGGTCACCGGATCGACATCAATGAATCTGACCCCCTCTTTGCGGAGGGTCTTGATTACGGCGTTCAAGGCGGAAGATTTTTCCGAGCGTACCAGGATCTGCCAGCGATATTGATTGGCGATCCTGGCGATCGACGCCGCCGCGGGCCCCAGGTACGAGAAGCCCTTGGCGTCGGGATCGAGGTGGTCGAGCAGCTGGCGGGCGCGCTCGGCCTGGTCGCGCGCCCTGTCCTCCTTGAGATCGCGAAACTCGAGCTGCGCCATGCGCGAGAACGGCGGGTAGCCGAACTGCTGGCGAAACTCGATCTCGGCCCGGTAAAACTCCGCGTAGTCCTGCTTGGCCGCGGCCTGAATGACGTAGTGGTCGGGCAGCATCGTCTGCAGGACGACGCGTCCCGGCTTGTCGCCGCGCCCGGCGCGACCCGACACCTGCGCGAGCAGCTGGAACGTGCGCTCGCCCGCGCGAAAATCGGGAAGGTGCAGGTTGAGGTCGGCGAGCACGACGGCCACGAGCGTGACGTTCGGGAAGTCGTGGCCCTTGGCGAGCATCTGCGTTCCGACGAGGATGTCGATCTCGCCGCGGCGGAAGCGGTCGAGCACGGCTTCGATCTTCTTGATCGTGTCGGCCGTCTCGGCGTCGAGGCGCTCGATGCGGGCCGACGGGAAAAGCCGCCGCACCTCGTCCTCGACGAGCTCCGTGCCCATGCCCATGAGCTTGATGTCGTAAGCCTGGCATTTCGGGCACTGTTCGATGGCCGGCAGCGTGAGGGCGCAGTAGTGGCAGCGCATCTGCCGGGCCCGCTGATAATACGTGAGCGAGACGCTGCAGTTGAGGCATTTCGGAACCTCGCCGCACGAGCCGCAGAGCACGAAGCTCGAGAAGCCTTTGCGGTTCACGAAGACCATCGACTGCTCTTTTCGGATGAGCGTGTCGGCGAGCTCCTCGCGCATCTTGCGGCCGAGAATGAGCTTGGAGTCTTTGGAGCCCCGAAGCGCGTCCTTGTATTCCTGCCTGAGGTCGACGACCTCGATTCGCGGCATGGGCCGGGCGGCGGGACGCGTCTTCAGGGCGAGCAGCTGATGCTTGCCGCGCTCGGCGGCGTAAAAGGTCTCGATCGACGGCGTCGCCGAGCCGAGGATGGCGGCCGCGCGATGCTGGCGCGCGCGCACGAGAGCGAGATCGCGCGCGCTGTAGCGCAGCCGGTCTTCCTGCTTGTAGGACGGCTCGTGCTCCTCGTCGACGACGATCAGGCCGATGTCGACCAGCGGCGCGAAGAGCGCCGAGCGCGCGCCGACGACGACCTTGCGCCTGCCGCGGAGAATGTCCCACCAGAACTCGCGCCGCGTTTTTTCGGTGAGCCCCGAGTGCAGCACGGCCACCTGGTTGTCGAAGCGGTCTTCGAAGCGCTTGCGCAGCTGCGGGGTGAGCGCGATCTCGGGCACCAGGATGAGAGCGGTTCGACCCTGGTCGACGACGGCGCGCGCGGCGCGGATGTAAACCTCGGTCTTCCCGCTGCCCGTCACGCCGTAGAGCAGGAACGACCTGAACTCGCGCGCCGAGATCGATCGGGTGATCGAAGCGAGCGCGGCGGCCTGGTCGCTCGTCAGCTCGACGTCGACGGCGGGCGCCGCCGGGGCGGTGGCCGGCTTCGCGTCGCTTTCGTCTTCGGGTTTCGGTTTTTTCGCCCGCTTCGGCTGCTTGAAGATCGCGCGTGGAAAAGCGCTGTTGAACACCTCGCCGATCGGGAGCTGGTAATAGTCGCCGATCCAGTTGAAGAACTCGAGGTCGGTTGTCGAGAACACGGGCCGGTCGAACGGGACGCTCAGGATTTCCTTGAGCTCCACCCCGCGCAGCGACGGGTCCGCCTGGGTCGTGAAGCCGACGACGAAGCCTTCGATCACCCTCGAGCGGAACGGCACCTGCACGAGCGAGCCTTCGCGGACCTTGGGCTCGAGCTCGTCGGGAACGAGATACGAGAGAGGCCCCGGCAAGGGCCGGGGAACGACGACCTGCGCGACTTTTGCGACGGCGGTTGTGGCTCCGAGCGCGAGGTCTACCTGATCCATCTCAAATACGTGTCGATGAGCTCGCGGAGATCGCCGTCAGGCTCGACCTTCGCGGGAGAGGCCTCGAGCGCTCCGCCGCCCCCGCGCACTTCCTGGGTTTCGACCTTCGCCCAGAGCGTGCCGTTGCGGAAGATCTGGACGTTGCGCGGGTAGAGAAACGCCTTGTGCATGCCGTAGCTGCTCATCCGAAGCTCGAGCGGCTCCGACGACATCCCCATCTCGGGCGCCGTCGGAAACACGGCGCGCAGCGGGAGGTAGCTGTCCTTTTCGACCCAGAGCGAGACGGCCGAGTTCACGTCCGACTTCTTGGAGCGGTCGCCGACGACGACCGCGATCTTGTTCTCGTAGCGTTCGAGGGCGACCGTGGTCTCGGGCTTGTAGGGCATCGCGCCCTCTTTCTCGGAGTAGAGCGCGGCTTCGGTCTTGAGCGGCAGGCCGAGCAGCTTGAGATGCTCATAGATGTTGGCGCCGTCTTTGACGAACAGGAGATCGTACGTCACGGGACGGTCGACGTCGCCGGGCCGGGCGCCGATGAGCTTGCGGCTCTTGAGCGCGAGCTCGTTGCCGCTCGCGTCGGTGAGCTTGACGGTCGCGCGCTCGGCGTCGGAGAGCGCGAGCGTCTCGTTGACCGACGCGATCACCTCGCCGCTCTTCTTGTAGAACGTCACCTTGCTGCGGAAGCGCGCGTCCTCGAGCGGGGCGTGCTTGCGCGCGAGCATGCGAATCACGTAGTAGCTCGGCGGAACGTACGCGTGAGCGGGTGTGGCGGCGGCCAAAAGCGCGATGACGGCGATCGACATGCGGGACTCCCGATTAGCCGGACTGGATTCAGCTCAAATATTCGGCGAGCACTTTGCGGACGCCGTCGGCCAGGTCTGGCCGTTTGAGCGCGAAGGCAACGGTTGCCTCGATGTAGCCAAGCTTATCGCCGGTATCGTACCGTCTGCCATCAAAAAGATACGCGAGCAGCCCGTCGCCGGTGGCCAGTTGCGCCAAAGCGTCGGTGAGCTGGATCTCGCCGCCGCGGCCGGGCTTGGTGTTGGCGAGGATTTCGAAGATCTCGGGCTTGAGAACGTACCGGCCGGGGCACGCGAGCTGCGAGGGCGCCGTCTCGGGGCTCGGCTTCTCGACCATGACGTTCACGTCCATGAGGCGGTCGTTGAGCATCTTGCCGCCGACGATGCCGTACTTCGAGGTGTCCTTCTTCTCGACCTTCATCACGCCGATGACCGACTTTTGGCGCTCCTCGAAGATTTCGATGCATTGGCGAATGCACGGTTTCTCGGAAACGACGAGATCGTCGCCGAGCAACACGGCGAACGGCTCGTTGCCGACGATCTGGCGAGCGGTGAGCACGGCGTGCCCGAGGCCCATGGGATTTTTCTGGCGGACGGCGATGATGTTGGCCATTTTCGACACCTTCTCGGTGGCGGCCAGGAGCTCGTCGTTCTTTTTGCGGCGCAAGGTTTCCTCGACCTCGAAGGAGTGGTCGAAGTGGTCGGCGATCGAGTCTTTTCCGCGGGCGGTGATGAGGATGATGTCCTCGATGCCCGCGCCCACGCACTCCTCGACGATATATTGGATCATCGGCTTGTCGATGATCGGGATCATCTCTTTCGGAATGGACTTCGTGGCCGGAAGAAAACGCGTGCCGAGACCGGCGGCCGGAATGACCGCCTTGCGAACTTTCATAGGACCCCTATCCGTTAAGCGTAACGATAGCGGTGTTCGGCGCCTTCGAGCTCCGACTTGCAGTCAATGCAAAGAGTCGTAACCGGGCGGGCTTTGAGGCGCGGCTCGGCGATCTCGTCGCCGCAGCGCTCGCACTCACCGAACGTGCCTTCTTCGATACGACGAAGAGCTTCTTCGATTTTCGTAATGAGCATGCGTTCGCGGTCGCGGATTTTCAATTGGAGAGTCTTGTCGGTCTCGACGCTTGCGACGTCTGTCCAGTCAGCGTACACTTCATCATCATGCTTGATCTGGCTAATCGTCGAGTCTTGTTCTTTGTTGAGCTCGCCCAACTGCGTGTTCAATACCTTACGAAAGTATTCGAGTTTTGTTTTGGTCATAAGCGCACCATCCTTAACCCACTGCAGTATTTTAGTAAAGACCGGGTACCGCTGGGCTACGCCCTGGCAGCAACGGCCTTGTTGGTATTCGGCGCTAACTCCGCGCTGGCATTAGACTTTCAATCATCTCGCACACTTAGCCTTGCTCAGGCGGGCCGAGGCGGTGCGCTCTTAAATGACACCATCACCTTGAACCCGAGCCTTTTAGGCTTTCAGCAGGCCACATCCCTATCGGGGACGTTCAACTGGCTCAACAACGCCCAAAACGAAGGTGTCGACAA
>JACQAX010000435.1 GCA_016194795.1 Deltaproteobacteria bacterium
AGACGAGGGCGAGCTTTCCGCCGGGTTTGAGCACGCGCGCCAGCTCGGCGAGCGCGCGGTCGCCGTCGAACCAATGGAACGCCTGCGCGACCGTCACCGCGTCGACCGAGGCATCGCCGAACGGAAGGCGCTCGGCCGCGCCCTCGACGACGCGGCAGCCCGCGAGCTTTTTGCCGATGAGCTTCTCGCGCATCGCGCGCACGGGCTCGACGGCGACGAGGTCGGCGCGGCGCAGTGGATGCTCCGCCAGCAGCTCGGTGAACTTTCCGGTGCCCGCGCCGAGATCGACGATGAGCGCGCCGGGACGCGCCAGGCCGATCTCGAGCGCCATCCGGTCGACCGCCTCTTTCGGAAACGAAGGGCGCCCGCGCTCATACGCGTCCGACCCGCTCTCGAACCCCTTCGCCGCCGCCTCGTGGATCATTGCCGGATCCTAGCACTCGCGTCTATAATCGGAAAGATGCTCATCTCCATCCTCGCGGCCGCCGCCGCGTTCGCCGCCCCGTCCGCCGCGCCGCCCGCGAAGAAGCCCCTCGAAACGCGCGCCTTCGGCGATCGCAAGGGCCTGCTGCTCATCGTCCACGGCAACTCGGCGCTCTGGAGCGACGGCACGCGCTTTCGCCCGCTCCCCACGCGCCGCTTCTCGCACACGCTCGAGGCGCTCGAGCTCGCCTTCGAAGACCCGCGCATCACCGGGGGCGACGCCTCGTTCAAGGACGGCGAGCTGACGTGCGGCGCCGAAAAGCGCAAGCTCCCCGAGCTTCCGCAAACCGACGCGCGCTATCTCTACTCGGACGCCCACATCAAGGCGGCCGGCGAGGGCCCCACCAAGCCCGCGCTGCTCGGCATGATCGGCGACACCCAGGAGTACGTTTACGTCGAGGGCACCGAGCCCGCCGATCCGAACGTGCGGCGCACGCCGAGGTTCCAGATGTACACCGGCCCCGCCGGCAAGCTCGTCACCAAGCCCACCTACGCGAGCCCCGGCACGCGCTAGATCCTGGTCTACTCGTCGGACGCGCGCGTCTCGATCACGCCGGGAAACATGGGCACGGGCGTGCTGATCACCTACAAGCGGCAGAAGTACCCGCTCGGGTACCTTACGCTGACGCAGGCGAATCTCGAGACGGTGCTGGGAAAGAAGCTCTACATGGACCATCTGGGGAACGCGACGCACACGCCTTGCGATGGGCTGCTTTCAGACTGAAGCCTCAGACAGCCAGTTACGCGTTCTCCTGACCCACGTCGAGATAGATCTCTTTCGTGTCGTCGTTATAACCGAACAGCTCCCCATAACGACCCCACTGAATCAAAGTGTCCAACACGGCCTGCGCGTTCTCGTTGGGCAGCCACTCGCGCATGTGCTCGAGCACGATCTCGATCGAGAGCGCCAGATGGTCGGCCTCGCGCAGCTTGGCCTCGAGCAGCTGCGAGAGCTTGAGCTGCTTGAGCGCCTCGTGCAGCACGCGCTTGCGCACGTTGACGTCGCCCTGGATGAAGCGCTTGCCGAAGTCGGTCAGCACGATCGCGTTTTTCGGCGTGTCGACGAAGTCGAGCAGCTCGGCGGCCTTGGCGAGAAACAGCACCTGGCCGAAGTCTTTGCCGAGCTCTTTGGAGATCGCGAACGAGTCGCCCTGCCCGCCGCGCGCGGCGATGAACTCGAGCAGGCCGATCAGCTCGTTGAGGGGCACGGCGGGAAGAGTCTCGATGGACGTTCCGGCCAGCGCCGGCGGCACCCACTCGGGCGTATCCGGGATGATCGCCTGGGTGATGACGTCGTGGATGTTGTTGACCAGGCTCTTGAAGCCCGAAGAGCGCTCGTCGCGCGGGTACGGCAGGTCGTTCTTGATCGAGACGCGCAGATGCCCGGGGTTGGTTCCCATGACGAAAATTCTTTTCGCGAAGGCCGCCGCCTCGGTGATGTTGTGGGTGACGAGCACCATCGACTTGGTCTGCGTTTTCTTCGAGAGCCAGATGTTGAGGATTTCCGCGCGCAGCGTCTCGGCCGACAGCACGTCGAGCGCGCTGAACGGCTCGTCGAGGCAGATGATCGGACGCTCCATCACGAGCGCGCGCGCCACGCCCACGCGCTGTTTCATCCCGCCGGACAGCTCCTTGGGATACGCTTCTTCGAAACCTTCGAGACCGACGAGGTCGATGGCCTTCTTGACGCGCGTTCGCACCTCGGCCTTGGGCAAATTGTGCGGCTCCAGGCCCAGCGCGACGTTCTCGAAGACGGTGAGCCAGGGGAGCAGCGCGTAGCTCTGGAAAACCATCGACATCCACGGATTGGCGCCGTCGAGACGCTTGCCGTCGACGAGCACCTCCCCGTCGGAGGGCTTGAGCAGCCCGGCCATGATGCGCAGGCACGTCGACTTGCCCGAGCCGCTGGGGCCGAGCAGCGCGACGATCTCGTCGGGGTAGAGCGCGAAGTCGATGTCGCTCAGCACCTTGAGCTTCTGCCCCATTCCCATCGTGAAGGTGTGGTTGACTCCCTTGAGCTCTACGATCGGATTTTCCATGTCATCTCACCTCTCGAACCTAAAGCGCGTTTCGGCCAAATCGTGCAGCCATCGCCAGAACGTGCTGTTCAGGCCGACGACGGTGATCACCATCGCGGCCAGGCACCCGGCAAGCATCGGAAAGTTTCCGGCGTCGGTCGCCTTCGAGATCATCGAGCCGATGCCGGCGGCGGTCATGATGCCGCCTTCGTACTGGAGGTACTCCGCCACGATGCTCGCGTTCCACGCGCCCCCCGAGGCGGTGACCCAGCCGGTGAGCATCGCGGGAAACGCGGCCGGCAGATAGAGCCGCCACCAGCGGGTGAACCCACCGACGCCGATGAGCTTCAAGCTGTCTTTCAGGTCGCGCGTCACGCCCATCGCGCCGGCGAGCACGTTGAAGAGCACGTACCATTGCGCGCCCAGCATCATCAGCACGGCCGACCCCCAGTGGAAGCCCAGCCCCGACTTGAGCAGGGCCGCGGTGACGATCGGATAGAGCATCGGCGCCGGAAACGACGCCGCCACCTGGATGATCGGCTGAAAGAACCGGGTGAGCCGGGGGCTCAGACCGATGAGAATGCCCACCGGGATCGCCCAGAGCGAGCCGAAGACGAGCGCGAACGCCACGCGGGCGAGCGTGAGGCCCACGCTCCCCCAGATCAGGCGCCAGTCGTGTGGCGTGAGCGTGCGCACCGCCTCCCAGAGCCGCGTACCGCCCCAGACGCAGACGACGATCGTCAGCGGCGTGCCGAGCTTGGCGAGCAGGTCGAGGAGGTTCGTGTCGAAAATCTTCTGGCGGCGCATCCGGCTGCGGATCTCGTAGGTGAGCCGCGCCGTCGTGCCGGCCGCGGGCGTCGTCCCCGACTGGAACGCCGACGCCCCCAGGGGAGCGTTGCGACGGCGCTCGCGGCGTTTCATGATGAGCTTCAGGCGGCGGACGAGCCACGACTCGCGCAGCAGCGTCGTCACGAAGGGGAGGTCAGCGACCTCCTCCTGGATCTCCTCCATCTGGAACTTGCGCACCCACGTCATCACCGGGCGCCAGATGACGAAGTCGCAGAAAATAATGACCAGGCACATCGCCAGCACGCCGTAGACCTCGGCCCGATGGTTCTTCTGCTCGATCGCGGCCGCCATGTACGAGCCGATCCCGGGCAGCTGGAAGCGGCGCGAGCCGAGCGTGAACGACTCGCACACCGTGAGGAAGAACCAGCCGCCGGCCATCGACATCAGGCTGTTCCACGCGAGGCTGATCGCCGAGAACGGCAGCTCGATGAACTTCACCTTCTCCCACCAGCTGAGCCGGATCACCCGCGACACTTCGCGCAGCTCGGCCGGCACCGACTTGAGCGACTGGTAAAAGCCGAACGTCATGTTCCAGGCCTGCCCGGTGAAGATCATGATGATGCAGGCGAGCTCGAGGCCGACGTTGTTGTTGGGAAACACGGCGATCATGCCGAGCACCAGCCCGGGCAGGAAGCCGAGCACGGGAATGGACTGTAAAATATCGAGCATCGGGATCATGACGCGCTCGGTGTGCTTCGACTTGGCGGCGATATAGCCGTAGACGAAGGTGAACCCCAAAGACAGGAAGTACGCGGCGACCGCTCGCATCAGCGAGAAGAACGCGTATTTCGGGAGCGCCGAGGGCGCGAGGTCGATGTTCACGAAAAAATGCGCCCCGCCGACCCACTGGCGCGCCAGGCCCATCAGCCCGTAGATCAACGCCGCCACGACCGCCAGCACCAATAGGTCCGGCCAGCCGAACGCGCGCTTGTGCGGTGGGTGGCGATACATCGTCATGGGTTCGCGCCGCGTCCCCTCGGGGCTCGTCTGGTCATGGTGGGAAAACATTACCGCGAATCGGCAGATTCTGCCATTCGATACCGGTCGCCTCCATGGTCGCGGCGGGTGTTCCGAAAAGAAAACGATAGTGTCCGCGAAATCGACATGGCGAAGATAACAAACGAGAAGTACGTCACGATCAACCCGCTTTCCCTGGTGAAGGACCGCACGCTCCCGTGCGACGTCTTCATCCTCCTTTCCGTCGCCGGGCGCATCATCATTTTCCGTCCCAAAGGCTCGGTCGCCGACGACCCCGAGAAGGTCAAGCGGATGATGAAACGCGGGCTCCAGAACCTGTACATCCGCGAAACCGACGTCGACGCCTTCAACGCCTATCTCCAGGAAAACCCGTCGCCGAAACCCGACGCGGAAGGCGAGGCCGAGCCCGGAAGCATCGTCCCCGCCTCGGCCACGGATCTCGCCCACGCCGACGTCTCGGCCGTCGCGCCCGGGGTCGCCGGCACGAACCCGTCGCCGCTCGACCAGCCGGCCGTGGTCTCGATTCCGGTCGCGCCCGCCCGGGGCCCCTCGACGCCCGAGGCGCGCGTCGCGGCGAGCGAGCCGGCGAAGGCCCCCGAGCCCGACAAGGCTTTCGTCTCCGACAAGCCGCCCGAGCAGCTGATGGCCGGTCTGCTCGTCCCGGCTCCCGACGACGCGCCCGCGCGAGAGGAGGCCAAGAAGATGATCACCGATCTCCTGAAGGCCTCGTCGGCCAACGCCGCGATGGCCGAGATCATCGAGAACCCCGACACCGAGCACGCCACGTCGGTGGCGATTTACACGACGCTTTTCGCGATGGGCCTCAACAAAAACAGCCAGGCGCTGCTCTCCGATCTCATCGTCGCGAGCCTCCTGCACGACGTCGGCCTCACGCAGGTG
>JACQAX010000436.1 GCA_016194795.1 Deltaproteobacteria bacterium
AAGCGCCGCATCGGCGCCAAGATCATCGGCCGCGATCGCGTGCTCGATCTCGCGCTGCTGCAGCTCAAAGGCGGTAAATCCGTCGAGAACCTCAAGCCCACCGAGCTCGGCTCGAGCGAAAAGGTGCGCATCGGCGAATCGGTCTTCGCCATCGGCAACCCGTTCGGCCTCACCCATACCGTCACGGCCGGCATCATCAGCGCGAAGAACCGCGCCATCGGCGTGGGCGCCCTCGACAACTTTCTTCAGACCGATGCGAGCATCAACTTCGGCAACTCGGGCGGCCCGCTCTTCGACCTGCATGGCGACGTCATCGGCATCAACACGGCGATCAACGCCCAAGGGCAGAACCTGGGCTTCGCCATTCCCATCGACGAGGCCAAGGCCCACCTCGACGAGCTCAAAAACTTCGGCTACGTCGTGCGCCCCTGGCTGGGTGTCCTCGGCGAGACGATCACGCCCGCGCTCCAGCACTACTACAACTTGCCGACCGACCACGGCGTGGTCGTCGTGAAGTTCGCCGCGAAGGCGCCGGCCAAGACCGCCGGCCTCACCAACGGCGACATCGTCGTGAAGGTCAACGACCAGGACATCAAGGAGCGCGCCGACGTCCAGCGCCTGCTCGCCAAGGCGAAGCCCGGCGACAAGGTGAGCGTCAAGGCGCTGCGCGGAGCGCGCGTGCTGAACGTCGAGGTGAAGGTCACCGCGGCGCCGGACACGAGCGAGATGCCCGAGGGCGTTTTCTAGGAAAAAACCGCGCCGGGGCTAGCGAAAATAAACGGCGTTGCCGTCGCTGTCCATCGCCGCCACCGAGCCGTCGGCCTGGATCGTGAACGACACGATGCGCACCGTGAACGACGAAAGCTCGCGACCGTCGCGCCCGAGCCGGCCCTCGCGCGTGAGATACGCGACGTGACCACTCGGATTGACTTTGAACTTCTCGGCCGGATCGACGGAGCCGTAGATGTGGCCGTGCTTCGTCGACCCGATCTTTCCGTCGCGCGTGAGCCATACGACCGTGCCGTCGGCGGCCACCTTCACGGCCTGCGCGCCGTCGACGCGGCCTTCGAACAGCACGCCCGAGCGATCGACGACCGCGCCGCTGTCGAGCAGCGCCACGACTCGGCCCGAAGCCGAAGCGTAGAGGCGCTCGGCGTGGTGGATGGTCGACTGGACGCGCCCGTCGACGAGCAGCGCGCCTTCGTTGGAGATGGCGAGCAGCGCTCCGTTGCGGGCGAGACGGAAGTCGCGCACCGAGTGCACGCCGGCTTCGAGCCACGCCTCGGCACGATCGCGGCCCGTGCGATAGACGTAGAGGCTGCCACGCATCGTGCGGAGCACGACGATGCCGGTCGGAGCCACGCGCGCTTCGACGGCCGGATCGGAGCTTCCGTCGTAGACCACCTTGCCGTCCACGCGCACTTCGCGCTGGTTTCCGTATTCGTTGGGGAGCGAGACCGTCGGGCTCGCCGAGCAGTCGGCCGGAACCGGAATCGGCGCCGGGCCGCCGAAGATCGGCACGCGCAAGCCATCCTGGTTGATCACGTCCAGCGAGTCGTCGTTGTAGCAGTTGACGTCAGCCGCGCGCGCGGCAAGAGGCGCCGCGCCAACACCGGCCGTAAACAAAGCCAGACCCAGAATTCCGCTGAACTTTTTCATCATCTCTCCCGTTGGCCGCTCGTATAAACGCGATTGACGCTCGTGTCAACGTATGCGACGTTCGGCGTATCATGGACCGTCGAAAAGACACGCCTTTTCAGGGCACGAAGCTTCCGCGCGACTACCTCAAGCTCGTCGAAGACGTGTTCAACAAGAACTTCTCCAAGAAGCTCACCATCGAGAAGGGCTCCAAGGAGATTTTCGTCGCCCACGGCGAGATCTTCCCGGACGAGCTGCTCCTCTGCATGTCGCTCAAGCAGCCCAAGACGCTGCGGATGACGACCTGTTACGCCTCCGTCGACTACCCGGCTCCGCAGTTCAAGAAAGAAAGCGGCAAGCCCGCCACCACGACGAGCGAGGCCGTGCAGTTCTCGGTGAACGTCTGCGTGGACGCGCTGGCGAGCTTCTTCAACAGCTTCTTCGACGACGGCCGGCCCGTCGACTACGATCTCGAGTACAGCCAAGGCTGGACGACGGTCGACATCGACAAGAACACGCGTGTCTACCTGCGCATCACCCGCGACAACCCCGAGCTCGAGGCGGAAGCCGACGCGCTGCTCGCCGCCGCCTCCGAATCAAAGAAGAAGAAAAAGCTCCACTGACGGCCGGGGCCGCGGCCTTAAAAAACGTCGCCCTCGTCGTCGAAGTCGCGCTTGAGGTTGTCGATGATGCCCTCGGCGCTTTCGGTTTCCACCGTCTCGAAATCATCGAGGCTCTCGTCGATCTCGAGGTCGGCGATGACCTTGGCGAAGTCTTTTTCGCTGGCCAGGTCCTGGCGGATGGCTTCGATGTACTTGTCGGGGTACTTCGAAACGAGCTCTTCGATGTAGTTGTTGAGCTTCTTCTCGCGCAGAATCATCTCCTTGCGCTTAACCTTCTTCCAGTTCTTGATGTAGTGCATGCGGCAGTAGCCACCGGTCGTGGCCATGAGCTCACAGGCGACTTCGCGGCAAACCGGAGCGCCGTGCGGAACCGCGTCGGAGTCCTTGTGCGCGCCACCGCGCGCGGTGCGAAGAAACTCTTCGCTGACTTTCGGACCCGTGGGCAGAGGACTCTTTTTACCCCTGCCTTTGGTCGGAGCCACGGGCGTCGCTTTCGCGCCGGGGGCGAGCTCGGCCTTGCCATGCGGCTTCGCATTCGCAGGAGCG
>JACQAX010000437.1 GCA_016194795.1 Deltaproteobacteria bacterium
CGACAACATCCGCAAGTTCGCGCTGAACGATCTGCGCATGAATTTTTTCGTCGAGCATGCTAACGTCCCGGCGAAGTGACCCAGGCGAAGAAAACAAAAACCAGCCGTGTCCGGTCGGGGCGGGCCCGCAAGAAGGCGAAAGCCGCGGGGACGACCGCTCCCGATGCCCGGCTCCCGCGGGGGCCGCAAGACAACGCCTGCGTCGTCTGCGGTACCGAGGCCAGCGAGATCCACTGCCGGCTCGTCTGCCCGAAATGCGGCGCCATGCGCGACTGTTCCGATCCTTGACCGAGGAGGCCCCGATGTTCCGATCCATCCGCGTCCCGAAACCCGCGCTGCTTGCGCTCCTGCTCCTGGCGGCTGCTCCGGCCTGCACGCGCTCGGGCGGCGTGCCCGGCAAGGTCGCCGGGACGATCGACGTGAGCCCGGCGCTCGCGGCCAAGCTCAAGCCCACCGACACGCTCTACGTGATCGCGCGGGCTCAGCAGGTCGGCCCGCCATCGGCCGTGCTGCGGATCGAGCACCCGACCTTCCCGCTGAAATACGCCATCGGCGCCGAGCACTCGATGATCCCCGACATGGCCAAAAACGACTTCAACGCGGGCGGCAACCTCACGCTGGCGGCGAGGATCTCGCGCACGGGCAATGCGCTGCCGGCCGCGGGGGATCTCGAAGGCGTGTTCGCCAAAAATCCGGCTCACCCCGGGGATGGCGGGATCGACATCACCATCGACAAGGAACGCTAGTCCCCTGTCCTAGGCGGCCTTCCGGACCGAGACCGGGATCGCGGTGCCGTTGGCGGCCGCCACCTTGGAAAGCTCGTCCATGTACCGACCCATGAGCGTGCGCAGCTTCTCCTTCACCACGCCGTACTCCTTGAGCGTGAAGAGCTCGATCTTGAAGATCAGGCCTGCGTCCATCTCGCGCGGGTCGGGCGTCGTCGCCAGGTAGAACTGCTTGTCGCGCTCGAGGCCGAAGATCTGGTCCTGAAGCTCTTTCCGGCGCGCGGCGTTCGTGCGCCAGTGGAACATCTCGCCCTTCTTGAAGCGGGCGTCGTCGTCGAACTTGTCGATGCGCTTGACGTGCTCGAGCTTGCGGCGCTCGAGCTCGAACTCGGAGCAGTAGAACAGCTCCATCGAGAAAAACTCGTCGGGCGCCTGATCGGGGCTGGCGACCTGCTCCTGCTTGATGGTGAGACGGCACGAGTTCTTGTCGTTGCGGACGAACTTGGGATTGAGGCCCGCGTCGGCCGTCACGCGGATGAGCGCCTGGACGGCTTCGTCCCACATCTTGCGGCGAACGGTGCGGCCGTCGTCGGCCATCTTCTCGGGCTCGTCGGGGCTGGCCGGATAGCGAAGCTCGAAGTCGCCGACGTTCACCGCGCACACGACCTTCTCGCGATGGCGGCGCTTCGGGTCTTCCTGCTCGAGGTAGATCACGGCGCTGCGAGCGAGGTCGGGGCGCATGTGGCTCGAGAAGCCGCCCGTCTGGCTTTGCGCGTTGATCGGCGTCTTTTTCTTCGCCTCTCCCAGGCCCGAAAAGTTCACGACGTCACCGGTCACCTCGTCGTTCGGCGAGATGCGGGTTTCGATTTTTCCGGTCGTTTCCGAGTCTTTCTTGTCGCTCATAGAGAGTTTCCTCTAGGAGCTTTATCGGGGCGCCGGATGCAGAACTTGATATTCGCGCGATCCCGCGTGCCAAACCGGCAGAAACCGCCGGGCTCAGGGCTTGTAGCGGTCGGGGTGCGACGCCTGGCACTCGGGCGTGGCGAGGCTGGCGGCGTTCCAGCGCGCGACGAGCGGGAACTCGGCGGCGACGTCGACGCCGAAGCGCGCGGCGGCGAAGCACTGCGGGACGAGGCAGAGGTCGGCCGCCGTCACCTGGTTGCCGAAGGCGAACGCGCCGGCGCGAGGCGACGCGAGCTTCTCGAAAGCTTTCAGGCCGCGACGGATGAAGTGCGCGTTCCAGCGCTTCTGCTCCTCGGGATCGGCCGAGTGGTGCTCGAAGACATCGACGTTGTGGATGGGCTGGGTGCCCGCGTTGATGAGCTCGGAGAGCGCACGGACGTGCTGACGGTCGTAGGCGTCGCCCGGAATCAGGCGGGGCGACGGGTGCGTCTCGTCGAGGTACTCGAGAATGGCCATCGACTCGATCATGTTGCGGCCGTCGAGCGCGAGCACCGGGACGTAGCCCATCGGATTGCGCGCGAGGTGCGCGGGCTGCTCGTTCTCGCCGGTCATGAGATTCACGAGCACCAGGTCGGCTTTCACGCCCTTGAGCTCGAGCGCCCACCGCACGCGCCACGACGAGCTCGAGCGCCACCAGTGGTAGAGAGTCGGCATGCGTTACTCCTTGTCGAGGACGATCTTGTTTTCGAGACGGCCGAGGCTTCCGACCTCGAGCACGACCTCGTCGCCGGGCTTGAGCCAGAGGTTGTCGGTGACCTTCGAGCCGTTGAGCTCGAGAAAGCAGCCGGTGCCGACCGTGCCCGAGCCGATCACGTCGCCCGGATAAAGCGTGGCGCCGTAGCTCGCGCGCTCGAGGAGCTGCGCGAAGGTCCAGTCCATCTGGTTCACGTTGCCTTCGCTGTACTGCTTGCCGTTGAGGAACATCTTCATCGGCGCGTCGAGCACCTCGCCCTTGGGCGACTTCTTGAGCTTGCCGCTCTCGAGCAGCTCGTCGCGGGTGACGAGCCACGGGCCAAGCGACGTCGCGAAGTCTTTTCCTTTGGCGGGACCGAGGTTGAGCTTCATCTCGTCCATCTGCAGCGTGCGCGCCGACCAGTCGTTCATGATGGTGTAGCCGAAAACATGGTCGTCGGCGTCGGAGGCCTTGAGATTGCGGCCCTCTTTTCCGACCACGATCGCCACCTCGAGCTCGAAGTCGAGCTTGTCGCAGTGGCGCGGCAGGACGTGCACGTCGCCCGGCCCGGTGACGGCCTGGTGGTTCGTGAAGTAGAAGACGGGAAACTGGTCGAACTCGGGGATCATGTCGAGGCCGCGGTTGCGGCGCGCGGTGGCGACGTGCTGGCGGAACGCGTAACCGTCGCGCATCGAGGGCGGGCGCGGCACGGGCGACAGGAGCTGCACGCTCTTGAGCGGGACCGTCTTTGCCCCGGGCTTCGCTTTCGCGGGGTTCTTGATGAGATCGAGCATCGACGCGACGTCGAGCTCCTGGATGCGGTCGCCGTCGAGCCGGCCTACGCATTCGCGGCCTTCGAAAAGATACGTGACGAGTTTCATGCGGGCATCTTGGCAAAAAAGCTCGGGCTGGACAAGCTTGAAGGGGCTCACTAGAGTTCCGCCTTATGAACACGAAGCTACCGCCGATGGTTCCATTCAGGTCGGGTCGTTTCTCGAAACAGGCCCACGTCGACCTCCCCGCCGGGACGTTCGAGGAGGAGCACGGCCGCCAGGGTTTCTTCGGGCGCGTCAGCCACCTCTATCGCTCGCACGCGCCCACCGGCTGGACGCGAATCAACGGCTCGCTGCTTCCGCGCGCCTACGACCTGAAACAGGCCATCGGCGACGTGACGACGCTTCCCAAGCCGTTTCTCGGCAACGCCGACGTCGTGCTCGCGATTTACGCGCCCACGCAGGCGATGCCGCATTTCGCGCGCAACGCCGACGCCGACGAGTGCTGGTTCATCCACAACGGCAAGGGTCTCGTCGAGACCGACTACGGCCCGCTGCGCTACCGTCAGGGCGACTACGTGGTCATCCCGCGCGGGACGACCTACCGCTTCTATCCCGAGGGCATAGGCCAGTTCTATCTGTTGATCGAGTCGATGAGCGAGCTCAACATCCCTGACCGCGGCCAGCTCGGCCGCAACGCCTTCTTCGACCCGGGCTGCATCGAGATGCCCGAAGCAAAGCCCTCCACCGCGCCGTCCACGAACGGCCAGGGCGAATGGGAGGTGCTGGTCAAGCACGGCGGCGAGTTCACCTCCGTGTTCTACCCGTTCAACCCGCTCGACGTCGAAGGCTGGAAGGGCGACCTGTTTCCGTGGAGGCTCAACGTCGAGGACATCCGCCCGATCGTGAGCCCGCGCTACCATCTCCCGCCGAGCGTCCATACGACGCTGGTCGGGCAGGGCTTCGTGCTGTGCACCTTCGCGCCGCGTCCGGCCGAGACCGAAGACCCGAAGGCTTTGCGCGTGCCGTTCTTCCACCGCAACATCGAGTACGACGAGGTGATCTTCTACCACGACGGCGATTTCTTCAGCCGCAGCGGCATCAAGCCGGGCATGGTGACGTTTCATCCGACGGGCATCCACCACGGGCCGCACCCGAAGGCTCTCGCGAGCCAGCACACGAAAGAGTACCTGCAAGAGTACGCGGTGATGATCGACACGTATCGACCGTTGAAGCCGATGGGCATCGCGCCCGGCGTTGAGATTCCCGGCTACAAAGATTCGTGGAAAGAGACG
>JACQAX010000456.1 GCA_016194795.1 Deltaproteobacteria bacterium
ACCTGCTGTCGAACGCGATCCGCTACGCGCCGAACAAACCCGTGCACGTCAGCGTGACGAACGCCGGCTCGAACGTGCTGCTCATGGTGCGCGACGAGGGCAAGGGCATCGCCCTCGAAAGCCGCGAGCGCATCTTCAACCGCTTCGAGCGCGTCGACGCCTCGAGAAACGTGACCGGCCTGGGTCTCGGGCTGTACATCTGCAAGGAGATCGTCGCGGCTCATCGCGGGACGATTCACGTCGAAAGCACCGAGAGCAGAGGCGCGCTTTTCATCGTCTGCCTGCCGAAGCTGCCCGAGAAACTTCTTGAATTCCGCTCGCGCGACGCAAGTGTCTAACGGGCGCTACTGCATCTGCTTCTGATGCCGGCGCACCACTCGCGAGTCGATCCGGGGGTTCCGGTCCTGGTTGAGCTGAAAGCTGACCATCCGCCGGAAAATCTCGACCATCTGATCGTGCTCGCGCAGCGGCGGGAGCGTTCCCCACCCTCGTGAGGCGAGAAGCTCGATCACGCGGTGCACGCCCTCGAGGCTCGACAGGCACGCCGGGTGCGGCTGCGTCTTGAAGCCGTATTCCGAAAGCGCCGCCGGCTCGAAGCTCACGCGCGGCAAGGAGCGAAGAAGCGCGCTCTTTCTCAGCGTCGCGTGCGCCTGGGTCCAGGTGCCGTCGATGACGCAGAAGAGGGGGCGCTTCGCATCTGGCACAAGGCGTTCCCACTCGTCGCCGGGAGCCCGGTTGAGATTGAGCGCTCGCGGCCCCGGAAAAAGAAGCAGCGGCACGGTCGTGGGCGCGGCCAGAATTTCGAGAAAGGCCGGATCCGAGTCGAGCCCCTCGCCTTTGCTTCGGATCCACTTGAGGTTGGAGATCGAGCGACGCAGGATCCAGGCGGTACCGACGGTGCTGGCGGCCTCGTACGGGTGCACCACGAGCGCGAAGTCGGCGTAGCTCGTGAACGGGCGGGTGAGCTCGCAGAAACAGGCGATGGCGGGGCGATGGCAGGTCCAGCAGAACTTTCTCACGCCCTGACCCTAGCTCAAAGCGGCGCTCACGAACAGCCGTATACACCGGCAGGGCAGTCGATTGGGTCGAAACTTGCACCCGAAAAGCCGCATGCGCTGCACCCATCCCGAGACGCTGAACGACGCCTTGCATCGCTTCGGGACCGTGCGCAAGAGAACCGAGCTCCTCTGCCGCCCCCTGCTGACCGAGGACTACGTGATTCAATCGATGCCCGACGTCAGCCCGCCCAAATGGCATCTTGCCCACACCACCTGGTTCTTCGAGGAGTTTCTGCTCGAGCGGTTCGTCGATGAGCGGTACCGGCAGCTCTTCAACTCTTATTACGATTCGGTTGGCCCGCGCCTCGAGCGCGCCCGGCGCGGGGTGCTCGCTCGGCCGAGCGTGGACGAGATCCACGCGTACCGCGGGCTGGTGGACGCGAGAGTCTGCGAGCACTTCTCGGAAGCGCGGGACGAACACGCGCGCGCCGTGCTCGAGCTTGGCCTTCAGCACGAGCAGCAGCACCAGGAGCTGCTGCTGACCGACCTCAAGCACATCTTCGCGTCAAATCCACTGAGGCCGGCGTACGATGCGCAATGCCGGGAAGCCTGGCGCGACTACGCCGCCGCCCCGGCGAAATGGATCGAGCTCGCGGAGGGGCTCCACTCAGTGGGGTACGAAGGCGCGGCGTTCTCGTTCGACAACGAGCGCCCCCGGCATCGCGTCGCGCTGGGCGCTTTCCGCCTTTGCTCGCAGCTGGTGACGGCCGGCGAGTTTCTCGAGTTCATCGAAGCCGGCGGCTACCGGCGCCCCGAGCTCTGGCTTTCGGACGGCTTCGCGGCCGCCCGAAAAAACGAGTGGACCGCCCCCCTCTATTGGGAGCGGCTCGGAAAGGACTGGTGGACGATGACTCTCGCGGGAATGAGACGCGTCGACGAGCACGCGCCCGTGACGCACGTGAGTTATTACGAAGCCGACGCCTACGCGCGCTGGCGCGGCTGCAGGCTTCCGCTCGAGGCCGAATGGGAGGTCGCGAGCACGGTGAAACCGACTTCCTTCATGGCGATGTTCGATACGGCCTGGCAATGGACGTCGAGCCCTTATCAGCCCTACCCCGGCTTCAGGCCGCTGGGCGGCGCCTTGGGCGAGTACAACGGAAAGTTCATGTGCAACCAGCTGGTGCTGCGTGGAGCGTCGTGGGCGACGCCGCCCTCGCACGCCCGGGCGACCTACCGGAATTTTTTCCCGCCCGAAGCGAGATGGCAGTTCTCGGGAATCAGGCTGGCCGCATGACGAGCTTCAAAGACGACGTGCTCGAAGGCCTGAGCCTCGGCCAGAAGGCCATTCCCCCGAAGTATTTTTACGACGAAAGAGGCTCGGCGCTCTTCGAGCGCATCTGCGAGCTGCCCGAATATTATCTCACGCGCACCGAGCGCGGGATTCTCGAAACCCACATCCGCTCGATCGTCGGCGGGTTCGGCCCGCGCAAGACGCTGCTCGAGCTGGGCAGCGGGGCGAGCCTGAAAACCCGCCTCGTCCTGAACGAGTTCAAGAGCTGCGAAACCTACGTCCCGATCGACATCTCCGAGGAGTTTCTTTTCAAAACGGCGCGAGCTCTGGCCCGGGAGTATCCGCGCATCAAGATCAATCCGGTCTGCGCCGACTTCCTGAAGCCGTTGCGGCTCCCGCTGGACGACGGCGGGCGCGTCCTGTTTTTTCCGGGGTCGACGATCGGGAACTTCGAGCCCCTCGACGCGCTGAAGCTGCTCCAAAACGTCGCCCGGCTTCTCGGCCGGGGCGGTCGCATGCTTCTCGGTGTCGACCTCTTCAAGGACGTCAAGGTGCTCGAAGCGGCCTACAACGATTCGCAAGGGGTGACCGCGGCCTTCAACCTCAACGTTTTGGCGCGAATGAAAAACGAGCTCGGCGCCGACTTCAACCTGAACGCTTTCAATCACCGCGCCTTCTTCAACCCCGAGGAAAGCCGGATCGAGATGCATCTCGAGAGCACGCTCGACCAGGTCGTGCGG
>JACQAX010000051.1 GCA_016194795.1 Deltaproteobacteria bacterium
CGCGCAGACCGATAACGCTCTTTTCTCGATCGACCTGAACGCCGGAAACGAAGCGCCGGTCGAGGCTCCGGCCGCGCCCAAAGCAAAACCCGCGGCTGCCGCGGCTCCGGCGCCCTCGATACCCGAGCCGTCCGTCACCGTCGAGCCCGCCGTCGAGGCGCCCGCGATCAGCGTGGGCGCTCCCGCGGAAATCAATCTCGGTGAAATCGCCGTCGCGCCGCCCGAGGCGGCGGTCGCGCCTTCCGTCTCGGCCGATGCCACCGAGAGCGCCGACGCTCCGTCTTCTCTCGACATCGGCGGCGCCACCGTGGTTCCAGCGGACGCGTCCGGCGGCCTGAGCATCGAGGCAGCGGCTCCGCCGCCGCCGCCAGAGCCCTCGGCTCCGGTGATCGCCGCGGCTCCCGCTCCGATCCCCGAGCCTTCGGCTCCACCGGTCAGCGAGGAAGAGGCCGCCAAGGACCTTCCGTACCTTTTCGCCGGACCCTCGGCCGCCCTCTCGGCGGGAGCGAGCGCGCACGCCGCGCCGGCGATCAACTTCGGCCAGCAGCCGGCCGCCCACCAGCGCGCCGACATGTCCTCCTCGGGCGGGGCGAACGAGGACGTCGAGACCCTGAAAAAATACCTCACGATGCGCGAGCAGGACGTTTCCGTCCTCACCGCGCAGCTGACGTACGCCAAAGAAGAGCTCGGCAAGAGCGAAGACACGATCAAGCGCCTCACCCTCCAGGGCGAGGACCTCTTCCACCAGATCAACGACCTCCAGCAGAAGAGCGAGAAGCTCGAGCAGGAGCTGCAGCATGCCGGCAAGAGCCGCGAAGGCGAGCTCGAGCAGCTGCGTTTCGAGGTCAAGTCGAAGATCGACCGCATCAAGTTTCTCGAAGACCGGCTGACCGACTCGGCCACGCAGTACGAGAAGCTCAAGGAGCGCGTCCGCCTCGACATCCGCAAGATCCGAATCCGCGAGAAAGAGCTCGAGAGCAAGCTCGAAATCCTCAAGAAGGACAGCGAGACGCTCATCGGCGCGCGCGAGAACAAGATCCTCGAGCTCAAGCGCAAGATCGACCTGCTCGAGTTCAACTACGATACCTTGCAGGACAAGAACGACGTCGAGAAGCAGAACGTCGTCAAGGCCAACGAGAAGATCGACCGCGTGCTCAAGGTGCTCAAGCTCGCCGTCGGCGTGATCGAGGCCGAGGGCGAGCAGGGATCGGACGGCGCCCAGGCGCACGGCTCGGGAGCCGGCACCGGCGCGTCGAAGGTGGCTTAAGTGACGTCGTCGCAGCCCAACGTCCTGATCGTCCAGGGTGACGCCCGCGAAACCGAGCTCGTGATGGAGCTCATTCGCGACGTCGTGCGCGCGCAGGTCGACTCGACGAACAGCGGCGAGCGCGCTATCGAGCTCGTCTCGCGCACCCCGTACCAGCTCGTGATCGCCGACTGCGGCAGCGTCGGCGTCGACGGGATGTACATCCTCGAGCGCGTGAAGGCGGCCTCGCCGAGCACGAGCGTGATCCTCACTTCGCCGTACGCGACGATCGACGAGGCGGTGAAGGCCATGCGCCTCGGCGCCGAAGACTATTTCAAGAAGCCGTTCAACCCGGAGCACTTCAAGCTGGCGGTCCGCCGCTGCCTCGATCGCCGCGCGCTCTTCACGGGCGACCAGGCCGTGAGCGGCCTCATGATGCTGCTCAACGCGTGCCAGCTCGTCTCGGGCTTCCTCGAGGAAGAGAAGATCCTCGAGACGGTCACCAGCTATCTGCGGCGCGAGACCTCGCCGAAGGGCCTGGCGCTTTTCAAGCTCGTGGGCGACACCCGCGTGCGCGTGCCGAGCACCTCGGAGCTCGACGCCGAGGTCGTGGAGGTCATCGTCGACGGCCAGAACGCCATCCAGGCCTGCCGCGAGGAGAAGGTTCCGCTGAAACACGTGCCGCGCACGGGCAGCTCTCCCGAGGTCGCCGTCTTCCAGTTCAAGTGCGTCGGCGACGGCGAGTACTTCGTCGTCTGTCTCGCGCCCACCTGGACCGCCACTCCGGAGGAGGTCGTCTCGCGCTTCCGCCTGCTGCAGGCGCAGATCGGGATGACCGGCCGTAACATCCAGAACTACCGCGGCGTGCGGCACCTGCTCTATCTCGACGAGCCGACCGGCCTCTACAACACCCGCTACCTGCATCTCTGCCTCGACCAGGCGTTCGAGCGCCGCGAGAAGACGGGCGACGGCATGTTCTCGGTGCTTTTTCTCGACGTCGACAAGTTCAAGTCGATCAACGACCGTTTCGGCCATCTCGTCGGCACCAAGCTGCTCTTCGAGATGGGACAGCTGCTGCGCACGACGCTGCGCAAGTCGGACGTCGCCTTCCGTTACGGCGGGGACGAGTTCGTGGCGCTGCTCAACGGCACGACCGCCACGGAGGCCTGCGCGCTCGCCGAGAAGCTGCGGGTGGCCGTCGAGAAGAACGACTTTCTCGCCCGCGAGGGCCTCAACATCAAGCTCACGGTGAGCATCGGCGTAGCCAACTGCCCCGAGCACGCGAAAAGCAAGCGCGAGATCCTCGACTCGGCCGACGGCGCCATGTACGCCGTGAAGCGCGCCAGCCGCAACCGGGTCTACATCGCGGAGAAGAAGGCGGCCTGACGTGGAACGTCGCAGAAAGCTGAAGCTCGTCGTCAGCGACTTCCACCTGGGCCGCGGGCGGTTCTTCCGGGACGGCTCGCGCAACATCCTCGAGGACTTCCATTACGACGACGCGTTCATCGCGTTTCTCCACTATTACTCGAGCGGCGAGTTCGCCGAGGCCGACGTCGAGCTCGTCATCAACGGCGACTTCCTCAACCTGCTCCAGATCAACTACAAGGGCGTGCATACGTATCTCATGACCGAGCGGATCGTCCTCGAGGGGCTGCGCCAGATCGTGCAGGGGCACTTCGAGCTCTTCCAGACGCTCAAGCGTTTCGCGGCGACGCCCAACCACTCGATCGTCTACGTCATCGGCAACCACGACCAGGGCATGCTCTTCGAGCGCCCGCGCAAGTACCTTCGCGAGGTGATCGGGCACGAGATCGTGTTTTACGACAGCCACTACGAGTTCGACGGCATCCGCATCGAGCACGGCCACATGCACGAGTGGCCGACGCGCTTCGATCCGCAGAAGTATTTCATCTCGCGCGGGCTGCCCGAGCCGGTGCTCAACCTTCCGTGGGGCTCGCTCTTCGTGGCCGAGTGCCTGCCGCGGATCAAGATGGAGCGGGCGTACGTCGATAAGGTGAAGCCGTTCTCGACGATGCTGCGCTGGATCCTGTTCAACGACACGCTCTTCGCGATGAAGGCTTTCGTGATGATCGCGCTCTTCACGCTCGACAGCCTGATCTTCAAACGGCGCTACCGCTACTCGGGCCTGAAGGCGACGCTCAACATCATCCGCGAGGTGACCGTCTTCCCGACCTTCGACCGCGAGGCGAAGAAGGTGCTGCTCGAGAACCCCGACATCTTCGCCGTCATCATGGGGCACACGCACGTCCTGCGCTACCGCCAGTACCGCGAGGGCAAGGAGTACTTCAACATCGGGACGTGGAACGAGGCGACCAGCCTGCAAGTCGGCAACCTCGGCACGGTCGTGAGCCTCACGTTCGCGCTCATCGAGTACCCGGAGCTTCCGCCCGACGTGGACGCGGCGACCACGCACGACAAGACGGTGATGAAGCCGAAGATCCGCCTGAAGGAGTGGAAAGGGATCTGGAGGCCCGAGGTCGATGCGGCGATCTGACCTCGCGTTGCTCATCGCGTGGTGCGTGTTCTCGATCTGGCTGTGGGGGAGCCGCGCGCACGCCGTCGAGCCGCCGCCCATCGTGCTCCAGCAGCAGCAGCAGGCGGAAGCCAAGCCCGCCGTGAAACCCGCGCCCGCCGCGGAGCGGCCGCCGAGCAAGCCATTCCCGCAGCTTCCTCCCGCGAATCCGGCTCCGGCCGCCGCGCCGGCCGCAAAACCGGCGCCGGCCGTCCCGGCCAAGCCGGCAACGGCCTCGAGCGCCGCGCCCGCCAGCTCGTTCACCGCGAAGTCGGGCAGCATTCCGTGCACCGACGTTCTCTTCGCCTACGACTCGGTGCCGAGCAGCGGCCCGCTCAACGTGCCGGTCACGATCGACGGAGCGAACCCCGGCAAGGACCTCGAGGTGCTCAAGTCGATCAACCGCTCCTTCAAGCCCGAGCAGGTCGAGCAGCGCGCGTTCGACGCGATCGTCGACACGCAGTCGCATTCCGCTGCTGGGGCACCTGGAAGCGGCAGAACGACTTTTACCGTAAGGTGCTGCGCGACCACAAATGCGCGCTGATGCGCCACGTGGCGGTGCTCATGCTCGAGTTCGACATCTGCAACGCCGAGACCGTGACGCTCTTCCTCGACGAGTACAAGCGCACGCTGTATCCCGAGACCAAGGAGCTCATCGTGCGCAAGCTCGGGATGAGCCGCGACAAGCGCGCGGTCGCCGCCGTCGACGAGGCGATCAAGTCAAAGGAGGCGAAGCTCTCGAAGGCGGCCGCGGAAGGCAAGGAGTACGGCCAGAACCAGTCGTGCGTGCCCCAGGAGCCGGCGGGCAAGCCGTATTACGGTTACATGGACGTGGGTGACGTGTGCGAGGGAACCGAGGAAGGGGCGAACGTCGTCGGCACGCCGTCGGGCGACTCGCCGAAGGACAAGAAGAGCAAGGGAGCCGAGTCCGGCGGCGCCGAGAGCGTGAACTTCGGAAACTGATCAGCGCTTTTTCGAGAGCAGATAGTCGCGATAGTCGTCATTGGCTTTCTTGACGACGGCGCCCATCGCTTCGGCGCGCTGGCGGTAGCCGGCGACCTGCTCCTTGAGCGAGGCCTTAGGCGACTTGTCGACGGCCGAGACGGCCTCGGAGTTGAGGTCGGCGTCGGCGTTGAAAAAATCCTTCATCTCGCCGCCGCAGCGCGCTTGCAGCTGCTCAAAGCACCTGAAATCTGGTGGATCGCGCCTGGCGGAGTGTCTAACGTTTTTACAGGGTGCTTGAAGTTAATCACTTGAAATCGGGGGGTTAGGGCGTGCTCGACCGGCACCGCTCTTGCTCATATATAGGGCATGACGAATTCCACGAAGCTCCTCCTGATCGCAGGCCTCGCCGTCTTCGCGTCCGTCTCGGCCCACGCCGACGAGCCCGCGCTCAAGCCGGGATCGCCGTTCTGCGCGTCGCTCGCCGCGACCAGCCTCATGCGCTACGCCGGGTTCGAGGACGTCGCCCGCTCCTTCGCCCGGAAAGACGCCCCGAAGGAAATGGCCGCGTTGCGCGAAATGCTCGTCAACTTCGGCCCGAATGAAGAGGCGGGCCTCGACGAGGCCGAGAAGAACCACGAGCCGCCGAAGCAGGAGATCCTCGACGAGGTCTCCCGCGTGCTCGATTACGGGATGCGCCGGTCGTTCGCGGGCAAGTTCCCGTTCCAGCCGTTTTACGACTCGGAGTCGGCGGGCAAGGATTACTTCGCTTACCACAGAGACCGGGGAAACGACCGCGGACATTTTTTTCGACGTCATGGACCGTCGCGACGGCAAGTACGTCGTGCTGGGAAAATTCCCGGATGGCAACGTCTCCAAGCCCGACCTCGCCTCCCAGGGGAAGTTCGTGAAGTCGCAGCTGCCGGCCGGCTGCGGATCGCTTCCGGTCGCGCCCGCGAAGATCGACGGGGGGTCGGACGATGGCAAGGCGCTCCCCGCGACACCTCCGACGGGCGACGGCAGCGTGCCGGTTCCGCCCCCGGGCAAGCTTCCGATTTCTTGACGGGCGACGGTGTGCTACGACTGACTCATGTCAGTCTGCATCGTCATTCCGGCTCGCTTAGGTAGCACGCGTCTTCCCGAAAAGGCTCTGGCCGACATCCACGGCAAGCCGATGATCCAGCACGTCTACGAGCGCGCGAAGCGGGTTCGCGGCGTCGACCAGGTGCTGGTGGCGACCGACCATCAGCGCATCGTGGACGCGGTGGAGAAGTTCGCCGGCCGCGGCGCCGCGGTGATGACGCCCGATACGCTGAATTCGGGCACGGACCGCGTCGCTTTCGTCGCACGGTCGCGCTCCGAGAAGATCTTCGTGAACGTGCAGGGCGACGAGCCGCTGCTCGACCCGGTTTCGGTCGAGCGCAGCCTGGAGCTCGTGAGCTCGGGCAAGTTCGCGATGGCCACGCCGGCGGCGCCTTTGAAAGACGAGGCGACGTTCAGGAACCCCAACGTCGTGAAGGTGCTCGTCGCCGCCGACGCGCGGGCCGTGTATTTCTCGCGTTTTCCCATCCCATACTCGCGCGGAGCGCTTCCGTCGGACTTTTCCCGGGTCGCGCCTCTCCATCACCTGGGAGTCTACGTTTACACTCGCGAAACGTTATTGAAGTTCGCTGGCTTGCCCCCTAGCCCCTGGGAGGCCGCCGAGTCACTCGAGCAACTGCGCGCGCTGTACCACGGAATCGCCATCGGAGTCGCTTCCGCGGACAAAGCAACTGTCGGCGTCGATACAGCCGAAGACCTTGAATTTGCGCGTCGCGCGATGCTAGTTTGAGCTACATGGCGAAGGGCTCAAAACAGAAGAAGTACATTTTCGTAACGGGCGGCGTTCTCTCCTCGATCGGAAAGGGGATCGCCTCGTCGAGCATCGGTTTCCTGCTCGAGCACAGCGGGGTGAAAGTCACCCACGTGAAGATGGACCCGTACATCAACGTCGACCCGGGCACGATGAACCCGTTCCAGCACGGCGAGGTGTTCGTGCTCGAGGACGGCTCGGAGTGCGACCTCGACCTCGGCCATTACGAGCGCTTCGTGAGCTGCACGCTCACGCGCGAGAACAACTTCACCACCGGAAAAATTTACGACACCGTCATCCAGAAGGAACGCCGCGGGGAATACCTCGGCAAGACGCGCGCTGCCGAAAGACGCCAAGGAAAAGATCGCGCTCTTCTGCAACGTCACGCCCGACGCCGTCTTCTCGGCGAAAGACGTCGAGACGATCTACGAGGTGCCGCTCAACTTCCACGCCGAAGGCCTCGACGAGCTCATCATGGAGCGCCTGGGCATGTGGACGCCGAAGGCGAACTTCGCCGACTGGGAGAAGCTCGTCTACAAGGTGAAGCACCCGTCGCGCTCGATCAAGATCGGCGTCGTCGGCAAGTACGTCGACCTGAAAGAATCCTACAAGAGCCTGAGCGAGGCGCTCATCCACGGAGGCATCGCCAACGACGTCAAGCCCGAGCTCACGTACATCGACTCGGAAGAGCTGCAGAAGGGCAAGGGCAAGGAGCTGCTCGATGAGGTGCACGGCATCCTCGTGCCCGGCGGCTTCGGCGAGCGGGGCATCGAAGGCAAGATCATCGCCATCGAGTACGCGCGCACGCACAAGAAGCCCTTCTTCGGCATCTGTCTCGGCCTTCAGCTCGCGGTCATCGAGTACGCGCGCAACGTCTGCGGCATCCGCGGCGCGACGAGCTACGAGTTCAGCCCGAACGACCCGTGCGCCGTCATCACGGTGATGGAAGACCAGAAGACCGTCACCAACAAGGGCGGCACGATGCGCCTGGGCGCTTACGACTGCAACCTCTCGCGCGGCACCCGCGCTTTCGAGGCCTACAAGCGCGACGTGATCTCGGAGCGCCACCGCCACCGCTTCGAGGTCAACAACGACTTCCGCAAGGATCTCGAGAAGGGCGGCCTCGTCGTCAGCGGCGTGCACAAGTCGCCCAAGGGCGAGCTCGTCGAGATGATCGAGATCGCCGACCATCCCTGGTACGTGGCTTGTCAGTTCCACCCCGAGTTCAAGAGCCGCCCGGTCGCGCCGCACCCGCTTTTCGCGGCATTCATCCGCGCGTCGGCGAGCCAGAACAATCGATGAGCGCTCGCTTTATTTTCATCGCCGGTCCCTGCGTGATCGAGTCCGAAGCGCTCCTCGACGAGGTCGCGTCGGCGCTGGCGGAGACGGTTTCCAGACGCAAGGGCTGGGATTTCTACTTCAAGGCCTCGTTCGACAAGGCCAACCGCAGCGCGCACGACTCGTTTCGCGGCCCGGGCCTCGACCGGGGGCTCGAGATGCTGGCGAAGGTGAGGAAAAAGTTCGGCGTGAAGGTGCTGACCGACGTGCATGCCGTCGAGCATTGCGCCGCCGCCGCCCAGGCCGTCGACGCGCTTCAGATTCCCGCGTTTCTCTGCCGCCAGACCGACCTGATCCAGGCCGCGGCGACCGCGGCGAAGAAGCACGGCCGTTCGCTCAACGTGAAGAAAGGCCAGTTTCTCGCGCCATGGGACATGCTCAACGTCGTCGAGAAGGTCGAGGCCACGACGGGCGACAAGAAGCCGCAATGGCTCTGGCTCACGGAGCGCGGCTCGTCGTTCGGCTACAACAACCTGGTCGTCGACATGACGAGCTTTCCGATCATGCGCGGGCACGGCGTGCCCGTCGTCTTCGACGCGACCCATTCGGTGCAGCTGCCGGGAGGCGCCGCCGGCGGAAAGACGACCGGAGGGCGCCGGGAGTTCATCGCGCCCCTTTCGCGCGCCGCCGTGGCGGTGGGCATCGACGGCCTTTTCATGGAAACGCATCCCCGGCCCGCCGAGGCCAAGAGCGACGCGGCCAACGCGTTTCCGCTGAGCGACGTTCCCGCGTTCCTCGACCGGCTCGAACGGGTGCGTGAGGCGGCGGTGGGCTGACGATGGCGATCCGCTCGGCGAGCTCCGGCCAGACCTGGGATCGGCATCGGTGGGTGAGCAACAGCGGCGCCGTCCAGGCGTGGGTCAACGACGTCGTGTGGCGGCTCGTGCAGGGCCCGAAGCCGGGCACCGAGGCTCCGCCGAGCGCGAATCTTCCGCCCGAGACCTTCGACAACTGCCGCGAAGCCATTCTCGCCAACGGGCTCGAGGGGATGCTGCTGCTCGTTTACGGCGACAAGCTCGAGCCGCTCCTGGGAAAACCCTTCTACGAGATCGTCGCGCGCGAGCGCCGTCGCACCGACATCTTCATGCAGGAGGTGCACTGGCTGCTCGGCCCGCGCCTCGGCTCGCAGACGATCCTCATCGAAGACTACGCGATGCGCGGCTACTACTCGCACTTCGCCGAGGACGCGCTCAACCCGCGCTTCATCAACATGCTCACGCTCTGGACGCCGACGCTGGCGACGCGCGAGGAGGTGGTGAAGATCCTGGTCGAAGGAGGCTTCGTCCAGGAGAACCTGTCCGACGACAACGGCTATCTCTTCGTCAAGCCCGCCGACGACGGCCTCGTCCACAAAGTAAAGCTCATGGGCACGGTTTGGACGGCTGGCAAGAACTGGGTGCTCGACGTCGAGCGCGAGATCTTCGACCGCGCCGTGCAGTACTCGTCGTCGACGCCGCTCCGTCTCGAGGCCACCGACCTGTTCATCTTCGCGACGCGCCGGTTCTCGATCGACTCGCTCTGCGGGAGCGCGATCTACCTGAGAGACCTCGTGACGCTGCTCGATCGGGCGGGCGAGGACCTTGACTGGGACCGCGTGCGGAAGATCAAGAACGCCTTTCAGAAGCCCGACTGGTTCTGGGCGGCGATCCTCGGCCTCGACCAGTTCGAGAAAAGGTCGGGGCGCACGCTTCCGCTTCCGGACTGGGCGCGCGCCTGGCTCAAGGAGCCCGACAGCTTCTGGAGCGACTTCGTCTCCTCGAGGCTGAATTGGTCGAATCCCGACCTGCGTCTCATCGATTTTCCGCGC
>JACQAX010000438.1 GCA_016194795.1 Deltaproteobacteria bacterium
CGAGGTCACCGGCGGCGCCGGTCGCCTCGCCCTTCGGCCCCTTCGAGAGGGGCTTGAGGATCTTGCGCACGTCCTCGCAACGCGACGTCAGGAAGTAGAGCTCGGCAAGCCTCAGCTGATCGCCGCCGCCGATGGTCTTCGCCCGCTGCAGCCCCTCGAGGCGCAGCAGCTCCGCCTGGAGATCCGAGGCGGAAGCGGCGGTCACGGCAAGCTGCAAGAGAAGCTGGTGGAGCAAGCGGCGCTCACTCGTTCCAGAACGGCAGCAGAAAGAGCGGACCGGCGGCCTTCGCGCGCCCCGGAAGCGCGAGCGAGCCGAGAAGCCTGTCGGCGCCCGCGCCGGCGAGCGCCCCGCGCAGCAACGCGCCTACGCCCGAGAGGTTCGTGCTCGACTCCGAATCCTCTTCGTCCCCGTCGATGTCGCTCAGGAACCGCTCGAAGCCGCGCCTTTTCTTGCCGGCGTACACGAGGTGCGGCTTGCCGGTGATGCCCGCCTCCTTGGCGATCGCCTCGACGGTCTCGTTCAGGCCCCCGACCTCGTCGACGAGCTTCACGTCCTTGGCCTGCTCGCCCGAGAAGATGCGGCCGTCCGAGATCTCGACGACCTTGTCCATCGGGATGCTCCGCGCCGTCGAAACCGCGCGACGGAACTGGCCGAGCACGTTGTCGATCATGTCCTGGAGCAGCTGCCTCTCGTCCTCGCGCATCTCGCGCGACGGCGAGCCGATGTCCTTGAACTTGCCGGTCTTGATCGCGTACGGGCTGACCTTCGCCCATTGCAGCAGCTTGGAGGCGTCGGCGAACTGCATGATGACGCCGATGCTGCCGGTGATCGTGCCGGCGTTCGCGTAGATCTTCTTGGCGCCGCACGCGACGTAGTAACCGCCGCTCGCCGCCACGCTCGACATCGACGCGTAAACCGGCTTCTTCTTGGCCACGCGCCTCACCGCCTCGTAGATCTCCTGCGACGGCGCGACCGACCCACCGGGAGAGTTGATGCGCACGATCACCGCCTTGATGAGCGGGTCCTCGGCGAACGAGTCGAGCTGATCCACCGACTTCTTCGAGTCCATGATCACGCCCTTGATCTCGACGACGCCGATGGTGCTCGAGCGGCCCGAGAAAAGCTTCTTCGAGCTCTGCCGCCCCCCGGGCGTGAGGCTCATCACGGTTCCGACCGCCACCGCGAGAAACACCACAAAGAAAAAGGCCGACAGCCCGAGCACGATCACCAAAGGGTTCTTCTTCATAATACTTAAAGGTTAACCGTGGATCGGATTTAGGGCAACGCCGCGCGGCGGGAAGCGTCGACCAGCTGCAGGGCTTCTTCTGCCCCCTTGGCGACCTGAAAAAGTTGCCGGTGCTCGGGCTTGATGAAACCGTCGGCCACCGCCTTGTCGATGAAATCGATGAGTGGCTTGTAGAAACCTTGGATGTCGAGAAAGATCAACGGCTTCTGGTGGATGCCGATCTGCTTCCACGTGATGATCTCGAAGGTCTCGTCGAGGGTGCCGAAGCCGCCCGGAAACGTCAAAAAAACGTCGGTGAAGTCGAACATGAGCTTCTTGCGCTCGTGCATCGTTTTCACCACCCGCAGCTCGGTAAGGCCGGCGTGCGCGACCTCTTTCTGCTTGAGCGCCTCGGGGATCACGCCGAAGACCTTCCCGCCCTCGGCCAGCACCGTGTCGGCGAGCATCCCCATGATCCCGACGCTCGCGCCGCCGTAGACCAGCCCGGCTTCCATCGCCGCGAGCCCTTTGGCGAGCTTCACCGCTTCGGCCTTGTAATAGGGGTCCTTGCCGGGATTCGAGCCGCAGAAAATGCACACGTTGAAATTCTGGGCGCTGAACGCGTTGCGCTTCTTCGGCGCGCCTTTGATGATCTTGGGCATGTCCGGATAGTGTAGGCGATCCGCGAAAAAAAGAAAGGCGGTTGTCCGAGAGGACAACCGCCTTCCAAATCGAATCAGAGCGGGACGAGACTATTTGTTCTCGTCGCCCTTCAGAGCACCCTTGAGCTTCTCGCCCAGGAGATCGCCAAGCGACGTCTTCTTGTCGTTTGCCTTGGCGTATTCCTGATAATCGCGACGCTCTTCGGTGTACTTCAGCTTCTTGATCGAGAGGCCGATGCGGCGTTCCTTGGTGTCGAGCGAAATGACTTCCGCGCGCACGTGGTCGCCGACCTTGATCACGTCCGAAGGCTTTTCCACGCGCTGGTCAGCAAGCTCGCTGACGTACACGAGGCCTTCGATGCCCTCTTCGAGCTCGACGAAAGCGCCGAAGTCGGTGACCTTCGTCACCTTGCCTTCGATGGCTTCGCCGACGCGGTACTTGGTCTTGGCCATTTCCCACGGATCCTTCTCGAGCTGCTTGATGCCGAGAGAGAACTTCTCGGTTTCCTTGTCGATCGAGAGAACCATCGCCTTGAGCTTGTCGCCCTTCTTGAAGCGCTCGTTCGGGTGAGCGAGCTTCTTGTTCCAGGAGATGTCCGAGACGTGCACGAGGCCGTCGATGCCTTCGCCGATGTC
>JACQAX010000052.1 GCA_016194795.1 Deltaproteobacteria bacterium
AGCCGAAGAGGGTGAAGGTGTCGCCGAACATCAGGTTGTACCGCATGGTGCCGACCAGCGGATAAACCGTCACCGAGTCGGTCGCCGTCGCGAAGCCCGAGATCGTGTAATAGAACAGGCCCAACTCGAAGGTGAGCATGTCCTGGATGTTGCGGCGATGCCAGAAGGGCATCCGCCAGGCGTTGAAGGCGTAGCGCAGGCCGATCCCGTTGTAGGACGCGGCGTTCGAGTCCTTGTCGACGCTTTTCAGCGAGGCGTATTCGAGGCTGAAGGCGTGCTTGCGAGCTTCGATCGGAAGCTCCTCCTGGACGGAGATGTCGGCGTACGGCTCGTCCTCGTCCTTGACCTCGATGCTGTCGGGGTTGTCGATCTCCTGGCCTTCCTTGTTGAACAGCGGCGGCGGCATGTTCGGGTTCGGCGAGGCCGGGCCCGTCTCGCCTTCAGGCTGCGACACCTTGCTTACGACTTTTTTCTTCGCCTTCGGCTGCGGGATGCCTCGGTCGAGCTCGTTGTCGTCGGGCGAGACTTCCTTGGCGAGGTCCTCGTCGGTCTTCGCGGCGTCGAGGTCCTTGCCGCGCTTCTCGCGCTCCTTGATCAGCGCGGTGATCTTGTCCCCGAGCTTCTTGATCGCGCGGTACTCGATCTCGGGCTTGACCTCGTTGATCGGCAGCACGACTTTGGCGGCGAACCGCTTCGGAAAGTTCTTGAGCACGCGAACGGCGATGATGTCGTCGTTGTCTTTCTTGATCAGCAGCACCTTGCCGGGGCGCGGCCGGTTGTCGAGCAGGTCGTCGAACATGAGCACCTTGCCCGAGCGGCTTTTCTTGATGAAGCGAACGCGAAACTCCTCGGCCTCGATTCCGCGCACTTTCTCGGGCTCGGCGCTTTGCTGGTAGTCTTCCGGAGGCTTCTCGCCGACGGCCGGCGGCTCGGGGGTTTTTTTCTGGGTCTTTCCGCTCTCGATGCCGAACTCCTGCTGCTCGAGGTTCTGAACTTCCTTTTCGGAGACGTCGGCGGAGAGCGTGCGCGGGGCAAGCAGACACAGGGCGGCGAGCGCGAGCGACAACACTGCGGCGGGTTTGACTTTCGCGGGTCCGTCCGCTTTAATCATCTCCAAAAATTATGTCTAATTTTGTGATTCCGGACAAGCTCAAACTCGCGCAAACCCCTACACCGATTCAACTTTTGCCGAGGCTATCGAAACTGGGGTCGCGTCACTCCGACGTCAACATCTTCGTCAAGCGCGACGATCTGACGCACGGGCCGGCGGCCGGCAACAAAGTCCGCAAGCTCGAGTTCATCCTCCATGAGGCCAAATCGAAGGGAATGAAGGTCGTATTCACCTGTGGGGGGCTTCAGAGCAACCATGCCCGGGCGACGGCGGTGCTTTGCCGCGAGCTGGGGCTCGAGTGCGTCCTTTTTCTCCGCGGCGACAAGCCCGAGCCCGGAACCGCGCTCGAGGCCAATCTTCTGATCGACCGCCTCGTCGGAGCGCGCGTCGAGCTCGTGACCACCGAGCAGTACGACAACATCTCGAAGACTTTCGTCGCTCACGCCGAGTTTTACCGGAAGCGCGACGGCAAGATGCCGCTGCTCGTGCCCGAGGGCGGAAGCAACGACGTCGGCGGCATGGGCTACGTCGCGGCTTTCGAGGAGATCACGAAGCAGGCCGGCGCCGGCAATGGCTTGCCCGCGCGCTTCAGCTCCATCGTCGTGGCCGACGGCTCGGGGGGCACGCACGCCGGGCTGCTCCTGGGCCGCAATCTTTACGGCTGGGAAGACGACTGCCGCATCGTCGGGTTCAACATCTCGCGCAACGCCCAGGCACTGATCGATCGCGTGAAGTGGGTGATGATCGGGACGATCCAGCGCTATCGCCTGCCGATTTCGTTCATGGCCGACGACATCCACGTCGTCGACGGCTACGTCGGCCCCGGCTACGCGAAGGCGACCCCCGAGCTTTACGACTTCATCGCCGAGGTCGCGCGCGAGGACGGCATCATCCTCGACCCCGTCTACGCCGGGAAGGCGCTTCATGGCCTCGTCTCCGAGCTCGGCGCCTCGCCCGAGCGCGCGGCGTTTTTCGGGAAGAACGTTCTTTTCATCCACACCGGCGGGCTGCCGTCGCTCTTCGCGCACGCGGCCGACTACACGCGCGCGATCACGAGGTCGGGCAAATGATCGCCATTCTCGTGGTCTCGCTCGCTCTTCAGTCGACGCCCGCCTGGTGCGCGAGAAAAAAGAAAAAGACCGTCGCGTCCGAGGGCGGCGGAGCGGTCGCCGCGCTCATTCAGCAGGCCAAAGCCGTGATGGCCCAGGGCAGCCGCAAGCAAGCCATCGCGCTGCTCGACCGCGCGGCCGAGCAGGCGAAGACGAAGGCCGACGCGCGCGAGCTCGCGGGCAAGCGCCAGCTTTTCGCCGAGCAGTTTCTCACGTCCGACTCGTTCCAGAACTTTCAGGAGGCGAGGGGCCTGTCGCAGCTCGAGCGCTGGGACGAGTGCGTGCGCGAGCTCGAAGGCGTCGGCGAGAAAGACAAGGACAACCTGCTCGTGCTCCGGCTGCGCGCCGAGTGCCAGGTGGCCGCCAAGCAGCTCGGGGCCGCCGAGACGACGCTCAAGAGCGTGCTCGCGCTGGTGCCCGGCGATCTCAGCGCGTCGTTCGAGCTCGTGAACCTGGCGGTCGTCTCCCGGCAGTCGGCCCAGGGGCTGTCGCTCATCGAGTCGCTCGAGCCGAAGACTTCGGCCGACGTCGAGCGCTACACGCTGCTCAAGGCGCGGCTGCTCGAGCAGGCCGACCGCTCCGTCGAAGCCGCCGAGCTTTTGCGCGAGGACCAGGAGGCGCACCTCGAGCACGTCGCCGTGCTCTACGAGCTCGGCATGCTCTATACGCGGCTTCCGGGACGCGACTGGCCGGCGAGCACTTCGCCGCTCAATCGCGGAAAGAAACCACGTCCGCCCATCTTCGGATTCAACCGCCCGCTGATGCTGAGGATAGTGTCGCGCAAGGCCTCGGCTTCGAGCCGGCGCAGGTTCTGACGCCAGAGCAAATCGTTGCCGGGATCGACGGCGTTCGCCTTCGCGTTCTCCGTGCGCGACGACATCTGGTAAGTCTGCGAAAGCATGATCGTCTTGTGCAGTTGCTTCATCGACCAGCCGTTGCCGATAAACTCGGCCGCCAGCCAGTCGAGCAACTGCGGATGGGTGGGCGGCGTGCCGGCGCGCCCGAAGTCGGAGGGCGTCTTCACAATGCCGCGTCCGAAATGATGCTGC
>JACQAX010000445.1 GCA_016194795.1 Deltaproteobacteria bacterium
AGCCCTCGGGCAACATGATCGTCGACATCGGGGGCGGCACGACCGAGGTCGCCGTCATCTCGCTGGGCGGCATCGTGTATTCGAAATCCGTGCGCGTGGCCGGCGACCGCTGCGACGACGCCATCATCAACTACATCAAGCGCAAGTACTCGCTGCTCATCGGCGATCGCACGGCCGAGCAGATCAAGCTGGCCATCGGCAACGCCTACCCGTTCGAGGAAGAGAAAACCTACGAGGTCAAAGGCCGCGACCTCATCGGCGGCGCGCCGAAGACGATCGAGGTGAACTCGGAAGAGATCCGCGACGCCCTGGCCGAGCCGGTCTCGGCCATCGTCGACGCGATCAAGACGGCGCTCGAGCGCACCCCTCCCGAGCTTGCCGCCGACATCGTCGACAACGGCATCATCCTCGCCGGCGGCGGCGCCATGCTCTCGAACCTCGACGTGCTGATCAAGGAAAAGACGGGATTGCCGGTCGCCCTGGCCGAAGATCCCCTCACCTGCGTCGTGCGCGGCTCGGGCAAGGTCTTGGAAGACCTCGACCTGCTCCGACGCGTCACGATCATGTGAGCCCGGCCGCCGGGGCTAGTACTTCGCCAGCCGGTAGGCGGCGAAAAGCAGCCCGAAACCGATGCCCCAAAGCGCGTAGCTGTTTTCGACGAGATAGGGGTAGACGATCAGCGCGAGCCCGATCAACAGGCTCGGAAGGTGCGACTCGCGCTTGGCGCGCTTGATGAGGAACATGCCCCAGACGCCGAAAAAGAAACCGGCTGCAAGCGAAGACCAGCTGAAGCTCATCTGATTCGCACCGCCGAGCTCGCTTTTCTCGCTCTCTTGGCGCTGATCTCGATTCCGACGGCGTCGAGCCCCAGCGCGTTGGCGACGACGAGCGCCGAGCCGTGCCCGCAAAATGGCGCCACGATCGTCCGAGTCGTCGTCTGCGCCAGCACGAACTCGCAGGCCAGGCGGCAGGCCTCGGCCCCCATCCCCCGCGTCCAGCTCGTAGGCCCGGCGTCGGGCAGGACGTCAGGAACGGCCTTCGAAAGGTCGACCCGAACGCCACGCGAAAAACAAAGCAGATGCGAATACGCGGGACGCCCGAAGGTGGTCGAGCCCGGCTTGTGCCGGCAGGCGATCTTGTGCCAAAGCAACGAATGGCCGGTGCGCTCGGCCGCTTTCTGACAGAGGTAACCCTTGTCGATCCAGGCACCATCGACCTTGATGTCGGTCTGGTAAAAGATCGCGACCCCCTCCGGGGCACACCGCGAGAGAATCGTCTCGGCGGCATCCACGAACCAGGCCTTCCACGCCTCGAGCTCCATCCTCGGAAACTCGGACCGGTCCGGCAACGACGTGATCACCGAACAGCCCGCGAGCGAGGGCTGCTTCCTGAGCCAGTCGAGGGCATCCTCGCAAAATACGGTGCGTTTAGCCGTTGCTTCCATCGTTCCCGTCAGCATAATGAAAGACATGGGTTTTCGCGAGTTTTGTCTGGAGTGCCGGCGCGCGCGAAGAGTTTGTCAGTGCGCGGACATCCGGAAGTTAGCGACCGACCAGGTCTTCGCCATTCTGACCCATCCCGTCGAACGCCGCATGAAGACCGGTACGGGGCGGCTGGCGCACCTTTGCATCAGCAACTCGGTCCTCATCGAAGGGGCCGGCTTCAAGGACGATCCGCGCGTCAACGCCCTCATCGAGGATCCACGCTACTTCCCGACGGTGCTCTACCCGGGACGAGCATCGATCGAAATCCAGGAGCTGGCCGTGCCCCAGGACCGACGGCTGCTGATGTTCGTGGTCGACACGAAGTGGAGCCTGGCGAAGTCAGTGCTCAATCGCTCGCCAAACCTGAAAGCCCTGCCCCAGATTCGCTTCACGCCGACCCGGCCTTCCGGCTTCCATATCCGCCGGCAGCCGCGCGCCAACTGCCTGTCGACGATCGAGGCGATTCACTTCGTGCTCGAGCGCCTCGCGCCGGGAACGGCGGAGCATTCCCATCTCATTGAAGCCTTCGACAAAATGGTGCGGCGGCAGATGGATTTCGAAAGCAAACCCACCCGCCGCCACTTCCTCTAGCTTTTTTGGCTGTCCGGCTCAGTCGCCGCGGCGTCCGCGACGAGGCGTCACCACGACTACCGGCGGCTGAGGTCTCACGACCACCACTGGGGGCTGGGTGATGACGACCGGCGGCTGCGTGACCACGACCACGGGCGGCTCGGTGATGACCACCGGAGGCTGCGTCACGATGACGGGCGGCTCAGTGACGATCACCGGCGGCTGCGTCACGACGACGGGCGGCTCGGTGACGATCACCGGAGGCTGCGTCACGACGTCGTCGTCGGTCTCGACGAAACCACCGTAATACACGATGCGCTCGTTCAGCTCGCGCAGGTCCAGAAGCTGCTGCTCCGTGATCGTGCCATCATAGCTGGCCGGCACGAACACCAGGTTGCGGTTCGAGTCGTTCAGGTCGAGCAACGCCTTGAACGCGAACTGCCTGGCGTTCGTCGTGACGAAGCCTTCGAGAACGATCGCGTCGTTGAGCATCTCGTAATGAGACACCACGATGTCGTTGCGGCCCAGATAGACCGAGGCGCCGAAGAGGCCCTCGCGGAGCTTCCACTCGAGCTTGTCGGCCAAGCCGGCAATGCCTGCGCGGAAGGCGATCTGCTGTCCGATCGACAAGGCGCTCACGCCGAACGCGAGCTCACGAAGAGTCTCGGTCGGGAAGAAAACGCCCGGACGCTGGAACGGCGTCTGGAGCTCACGGTACTGGTAGAACGACGAGCCGTACCAGGTGCTGTAGTAGGTTTCGTCGTAGCTGTCCGCGTACAGCCAGAAGACGATCGGGTTATAGAAGCTTTCCTGGATCTCGTACACCGGCGTCACGGGATAGTAGAAGCCCCCGCGGAAACCGTAGTGGTACCAGGGACGATAAGCGTCGTGGTAACGAGGATAATACGTCCTCGAAACCTCGGTGTACCGGTTCTGCACCACCGGGCGATACTGGGCGCGATACACCGTCGTGTGGCGCTCGACGACTCTGGTCACGCGAACGTTGGTTCTCATGACGCTGTCCGCACGCTTGTGCGAGTCTTCGTAGCGACGCTTTTCGGCGAGGCGGCGTTCTTCGCGGATCCTCGCCACGCGCTCGTTCTCCTGGCGCTGCCGTTCGGCACGAGCACGCTCTTCGCGCTGCTTGTCGGCGCGAGCGCGTTCTTCACGAGCGCGTTCTTCGCGTTCCTTGTTCGCGCGCTCATTTTCCTGACGCTGCCGTTCGCCACGAGCACGCTCTTCGCGCTCCTTGTTGGCGCGTTCGTTTTCCTGGCGCTGCTTTTCAGCGCGAGCCTGCTCTTCGCGCTGCTTTTCGTTGCGAGCGTGCTCTTCACGCTCTTTGTTGGCGCGTTCATTTTCCTGGCGCTGTCTCTCAGCGCGGGCCTGCTCTTCGCGTTCCTTATTCGCGCGCTCGTTTTCCTGGCGCTGCTTCTCGGCACGGGCCTGCTCTTCACGCTGTTTGTCGTTGCGCGCACGTTCTTCGCGCTCTTTGTTGGCGCGCTCGTTTTCCTGGCGCTGCTTCTCGGCGCGAGCCTGCTCTTCGCGCTGTTTTTCGTTACGAGCGTGCTCTTCACGCTCTTTGTTGGCGCGCT
Organism: Deltaproteobacteria bacterium; assembly: GCA_016194795.1. Classification (GTDB taxonomy): domain Bacteria; phylum Bdellovibrionota; class UBA1018; order UBA1018; family UBA923; genus JACQAX01. Next base: position 3,647 of record JACQAX010000445.1, read on the forward strand.
CGTTCTCCTGGCGCTGTTTTTCAGCGTTGGCGCGTTCATTTTCCTGGCGCTGTCTCTCAGCGCGGGCCTGCTCTTCGCGTTCCTTATTCGCGCGCTCGTTTTCC